>JASFJY010000159.1:0-6945 GCA_050119415.1 Chromatiales bacterium
TTCCAACATCCGCTCACGCTGGCGTTCGAAAACGGTGACCTGAGCGCCCATAGCGGCCGCCAAACGAGCGGCGTTACCGCCGGCCTGTCCACCACCGATGATCACCACGCGGCCACGCTGCGCGCCTGGTAAGCCGCCCAATAACAGACCTTTGCCACCCTCGGGTTGGTGCAGCAGGGTGGTGCCATACTGCACCGCCAGACGCCCGGCGATGTCGCTCATGGGAGCCAGAATCGGCAGACCGCCGTGATCAAACAGGGTTTCGAAGGCGATAGCGGTGACGCCGGAGTCGAGCAGCCGGCGGGTCAGCCCCTCGTCCGCCGCCAGATGCAGGAAACAGAAGAGCAACTGCCCTTCCCCGAGCATTTCCGGCTCCGTCCCGAAGGGCTCCTTCACCTTGATGATGAGGTCGGCGCCGCGGTAGAGCGAACGGGCATCGCCGACAATCTCCACGCCGACTCTCTGATAGTGGCTGTCCGGGTAACCGCTGAGCAAGCCCGCGCCCGTCTCAAGCATCACCTTGTGGCCTGCCCGCAGCAAATCACCGCAGGCCTCCGGCACCAGGCCGACCCGGCCCTCCAGGGGTTTGATCTCTTTAGGTATGCCGATTTTCATAGTGCTCATCTCTGATGCAAGAGCCTGGTGACAGGCCCCAAACCAACTGACACGCCGTAAAGTTATTGCGTCGACGGCAGCTGGTGTCCGTTCATAACATGGACAAGGTGAATACCCCTGCCCGCCTCCTGGAATCTTTACCCTTGGGAGATGTTTCCGTAGTATTCCCGCATCCTTTTTCGCGGGCTTGGAGCAGGAAAACTGAAGCCATTATCTGGCCTGCCCAAGACTGTAACGTTTCACACCAGGAACGGCGCCTCCGCAGGCGCCACCCTCAGCTGGAGTTAGTATACATGAGCGAAACCAAGCATTGCCGTCTTTTGATCCTGGGTTCCGGGCCCGCCGGCTACACCGCCGCCGTCTACGCCGCCCGCGCCAACCTGGAACCGGTCCTGGTCACCGGCATGGAACAAGGCGGTCAATTGATGACCACCACCGAGGTCGACAACTGGCCCGGCGACCATGCCGGCGTCCAGGGCCCCGATTTGATGGAACGCATGCGCCTGCATGCCGAGCGTTTCAACACCGAGATCATCTTCGACCACATCAACAAGGCGGAACTGGGCGAACGCCCCTTTCGCCTCACCGGCGACTCGGCAGTCTACACTTGTGACGCCCTGGTCATCTGCACCGGCGCCTCGGCCAAGTACTTGGGCCTGGAGTCGGAGCAGGCCTTTCGCGGCCGTGGCGTATCGGCCTGCGCCACCTGCGATGGTTTCTTCTATCGCAATCAGAAAGTGGCTGTCATCGGCGGCGGCAACACCGCCGTGGAGGAGGCCCTCTATCTCTCCCATATCGCCTCCGAGGTGGTGGTTGTCCATCGTCGCGACCAATTCCGTTCCGAGAAGATCCTCGCCGACCAGCTGAAAAAGAGGGCCGAGGACGGCAATGTCACCATTATGTGGGACCATGTGCTGGATGAGGTGTTGGGTGACCAGTCGGGCGTCACCGGTATGCGCATCAAAAACGTGAAGGATGACAGCACTCGGGAGATCGATCTGCAGGGTGTCTTCATCGCCATCGGCCACAGTCCCAACACCGGCCTCTTCGAAGGCCAGCTGGAGATGGAGAACGGCTACCTGAAGGTCCAGGGCGGTCTAGAGGGCAATGCCACCGAGACCTCGATTCCCGGCGTCTTCGCCGCCGGCGATGTGATGGATCATGTTTACCGTCAGGCCATCACCTCGGCGGGCACCGGCTGCCAGGCGGCGCTCGACGCCGAACGCTTTCTGGACGCCCTCGCCGCAGAGAACTAACGTCAACTGGCCGGGCCTCTCACACAAGGGAGGCGCCGGCTAGCCCCACAGTTTCATCGCGTTCCCCGATGAGACAGCTGGGTTAATCGTGTTCCCTGACGATACCGCCCGATACGTAAGCGCATAGCAATAGCTCCTGAAAACGGGTCAGGCTACGAAACTCGATTCCGTGCACGAAGAGATGACCGTCCTCTTCCTGGGCCACTTTCCGCACATTCCGTATCATCCCCATCACCTTCAAGATATCCTCGCCCCCGCAGACCGAAATTGGATGGGCAACCTGAATCACCGTCCCCACCTCACCCAGCTTTTCGCTATAAATCACCCTCGCTCCGGAGGTACTGATGTCGGTGATAATCACTGCCTGCTCAGTCGTATCGCCCTCCAGCGGCTTGCTCGCGACAGCATGTATCTCGGTCGGCACCCGGGGCGCATTGCGCACCACCGCCGTCTCCACATCTTCGGGATAGGCGAGATGGAGATAAGGAAAGGGTTTGGCGGAGACTTTCAACACCCGGGCGACAAAACCGAAGATATTGCTCCCCTGCAACATGCGGACAGTGAAGGCCTGACCTTCACGGACCATAATCGTCTTGCCCTGTTTGCGGGGCGCGGTAATGATCAGGCTCCGCCCTGGCAGTAGACCTATCAGCGTGGTGGCATAGCGGTCCTGTATATCGCTCGGTGCAGCGAATTGCAGCTGCAGCACATCACCTACCTGTAGATGTTTAACAGGGTCTGACAAGCACACCTCCAGTTGTGAATGGGGTTCCTAAAATATTGGGTGTTTTTGAAATATGTGAATTCTCACCATGAGAAACAAACGACGCGTAGAATAATCGACTAATCTAATTACTTAAGTGTATATGACGACTCATGATCTTTCTTCTTGACGAGGAGCCTAACGCCCCCTTCCCCGATGTGTCGCTGGCGGAGCGTGAACCCAACGGCCTGCTGGCGGTGGGGGGAGATCTCTCGCCCCAGCGTATAATCAACGCCTATCAGCAGGGGATTTTTCCCTGGTTCAGCGAAGGCGAACCGATCCTCTGGTGGTCACCCGATCCCCGCACCGTACTCTTCCCAGATCGGATCAAAATCAGCCGCAGCCTTCGCAAGTTACTGAGAAAAAAGCCTTTTAAACTCTCCTTCGATCGGGATTTCGGAGGCGTCATCCAGGCCTGCGCCGAGCCCCGCGAACATTCACCGGGCACTTGGCTGCTGCCTGAGATGATCGAGGCCTACCAACACCAGCACGCGATGGGGCTAGCCCATTCCGTAGAGGTCTGGCAGGATAAGAAACTGGTAGGCGGCCTTTATGGCGTGGCCATCGGAGCTGTCTTTTTCGGTGAGTCGATGTTCAGCCGGATTCCCGACAGCTCCAAAATCGCCCTGGTTCACCTGAGCCGAACACTGCGGGCTTGGGGATTCAAAATGATCGACTGTCAGGTCTATACACAACACCTGGCCAGCCTGGGTGCGCAAGAGATCCCCAGGCAGGCCTTCTGCCGCAACCTTAAAAACTGGTGTAAGTTGCCCGGCCAGCCCGGTAGCTGGTCTGAGGTCCCATCTGCCTACCCGGAGGTCGAGGTGTGCTGAACGGTTCCGGTTTCAATCAGGATAGCGCCTTTGCGCTTTACGTCAGCCAATCCCACGACTGCTCCTATCTGCCTGATCGTGAGGCACGCAGCCTCTTCCTCGATCCGGCGGCTGAGGTGACGCCGGCGATCTACCAACAGCTGATCGACCGTGGTTTCCGCCGCAGCGGTTGTTACCTCTATCAACCGGCCTGCCCCTCCTGTACCGCCTGTGTCTCACTGCGTATCCCCGTGGATCGCTTCAAGCCGTCACGCAGCCAACGCCGCAACTGGCGACATAACATCGATCGCTACAGGATCACGGCCACACCAGCGGCCTATGATGAATCCCACTACGACCTCTACATGCGCTACCTGCAACAGCGACATCCCGACGGTGCCATGACCTGCAACAGCCCGGGCCAGTACAGCCATTTCCTGATCTGCGAGTGGGCCGAGACCGAATTCATCGAATTCCGACACGAAGGCAGACTGGCGGCCGTGGCGGTGAGTGATATCCTGCCCGACGGCACCTCCTCCATCTACACCTTCTTCGATCCGCGACTGTCCGCAGAAGGTCTCGGGGTGTTCGCCCTGCTATGGCAGATTGAATATACACGCCAGCTCGGCAAACACTGGGTCTATCCCGGATTCTGGATCGAGTCGTGTGAAAAGATGAATTACAAGACCCGTTTCCGTCCCTACGAAGCCTGGAACGGCCAATCCTGGATTCCCCACGACCTGAAAGGCTAGCCTGAATGTTTCATTCGGGCCAGATCCCACCCACCACGCTGCCGCCACAAGCTGCGTCATATCACGCATTAATTTGTGTGATTTCACCGTCCCCTCTTTACGCCAGTTAAATTTTTCCTGTCAATTCAATAAGATAGTTTTGGCTCGTCAATTGCTATAAAGCACGGAATGTCTTCTGGGCTGCGCTCTCCACGCGGCGAATACAGCGCCCACCAAACCAAGACACCATGATTAAGGAGTATCTGAATGAAACCTTACCTGAGACTCTGCCTGCTGGCATTGCCACTGCAATCGGCAATCACCGTGGCGACTGGGGCCGAACCACCGACCAAGCACCCAGAAGAGCCCCAGACCCAGTCGACACACAACCACCGCGGTCCCAAGCAGCTGATGTTGGAGAATGCCGAGGGCGCCGTGATCACACTCTGGAAACCCGACCTGACCACCCAACCGCTGAAGCCGGCGCACGGCGCGATAACTATCCCCAAGACGGGTATGAACAACTACCACGCCGTGGTGGTAGAGAAAGACTGGGGCAACAGCAAGGAGGCACTGATCCGCTACGAATATATGTTCGGACGCCCCAGCAAGCAGAGTCCCAGCAAGCTGGCCGATGCCGTCAAAACCGATCTGGAAATCGTACCGGCCCCCATCCCCCGCGAACATTTCCGTTATCTGTCGGATCAGCCTTGGGGCTTCCAGGTGCGCCTGCACGGCCAACCGCTGGCCAACCTCCCGCTCGCGCTCGAGACCGAACATGGCTCACGCTTGGAGACAGTCACCGACAGTCGGGGTTACGCCAACTTTCTTATCCCCGATGACTTCCCCGACACAATACCGGGCAAACGGGACGAACGCCGTGCCGAGTTTGCCGTGAGCGCCACAACCGAAGCTGGCGGCATCGCCTACGAAACCATGCTCACCGCCTCCTACCGGATCAATCCCGCCCATTGGCAATCGTCCCCCATGGGGTGGGCGGTGGTCGGCCTCGGCGTTATCGCCGGCAGTCTGCTCGGCCGACACAGAGGATGTACAGGAGCAGCATCATGAACAGCGCCATCAATCTCTCGACCGTGCGCAAAATGGTGCAGCTCGCCGCCTTTGTCTTTTTCGTCTATGGCGGGTTGGTTACCGGCTACTACCTGGAAGACAAGCTCAGCGGCGCCCTACCCGCCCTGAGCTGCGCCTACGACCACAAGGGAGCGGACCTCTGCACCCTGATCCCGCTTCAGCACCAGATGGACCACCGGCTGGGCGAAGCCATTGCCAAGGGCGGCAACCTGATGACGGGCGTTATGCCCAGCCTGATCACCCTCGGCACCTTTCTGCTGCTCTTCGTCTTCCTCAACAAGGCGTTCTGCGGCTGGATCTGCCCACTGGGTACCTTCCAGGAGCTGTTGCAGATCGTCGGCCAGAAGCTGGGTCTGCAACGCCGGGAGTCCCTGGACGAAAGTTTGGTGAAGCGAATTCGCCCAGTGAAATGGTTTGTCCTGCTGTTGCTGGTATTCGGTTTTCCCCTGCTGGCCGGCATCGGCATGGTCAATCATGATCTGGGCGATCCTTTCTGCAGCATCTGCCCCAGCCGATTATTGACCACCCTGGCCACCGGCGACACCTCACAGCTCCATGTGGACACCGCCAACACCACCACCCTCGTGCTCTCTCTGTTGGCCGATTTTCTCTTCGGCCTGATGCTGGCCCTGGCGTTGACGGTCAGACAACCCTTCTGCCGTGTTTGTCCCATGCTGGCACTGCATGCCGCCTTCCGCAAACTCGGTCTGCTGCGACTGGTGAAAAACGCCACCCCCCGCTGCGATCGCTGCGGCCTCTGCGCCAAGGCCTGTCCGATGGACATCCGTGAAATCCACACCGATATGGAGCGCCGCAATGTCACCTTCGAGGACTGCACGCTCTGCGGGCGCTGCGTGGAGTTCTGCCCCGACAAAGATGTGCTGCAGTTGAAGTATGCCAGTATTGCGGTTTTTTCTTCGTCGCCCGACTACTTCAAGCGTCGTAAAAAAGCACAGACGGACTGGGAGAAGTCAAACCTGCCGACCTGGATCCGGCAGGAGCGGGATAAGTCGCAGACGCAATCGCCATGACTCCGCTGGAACCCGTGGTACTCAGCTTCGGTGCGGCCCTGTTGCTGGGCCTGGGTTACGGTGCCGGTCCCTGCAACCTGGCCTGCCTGCCCTATCTGGGACCGGTCTTCACCGCCACTGAAGGAGGTATCCGTGGCGCCTGGCGTACCTTGCTGCCCTTCTCACTGGGGCGACTCACCGGCTATGCGCTATTGGCTGGTCTGGCAGGCGGCCTCGGACTGCTGGTACAGGATTGGCTGGCTGCCCCCTGGGTCCGTTGGGTGTTGGGCGCGGCAACGGTGCTTGTGGCGCTCTCCCTGCTGTTTCGGCGCCGCTGCTCCTGTACCTCTACTTGCCATGGCAATCAAACGCTCGCCGCGAATGAGCTGGCAAGTAAACCGGCAACAAACGGCACGGCCCCCATGCTACCCGGCAGTCTCTTTCTCATGGGGCTCGGCATGGCACTCAACCCTTGCGCACCTCTCACTACGGTAGTGCTCGCATCAGCCACCAGCGCCAGTATCGTCAGCGGCATTACGCTCGGTATCGGTTTTGCGCTCGGCGCTGTGTTCGTTCCCACCTGGGTCTTCGCTTTCGGTGTGGCCCATTTTGGCGAACAGATCAGACGCCACCTGACGCAACACCGCAACGCACTCGAAAACACCA
>JASFJY010000160.1:0-6902 GCA_050119415.1 Chromatiales bacterium
TCAAAACGCTTAAGCTAAAACCCTTTCGCTCCTAGAAAATCGGCCAGATCCGAGTAGTTGAAGACCGGGCCGTCCTGACAGACATAGTGGGGACCTATCTGGCAGTGGCCGCACTGACCGATGCCGCACTGCATGTTGCGCTCCATACTGAACCAGATGCTGCCGTCGGCCAGCCCCAGTTCGCGCAGGTTGGCGATTGCGGCCAACATCATCAGCTCCGGCCCGCAGAGCAGGGCCACCGTTCGATGGGGACGCAGGGAAATCTGGCTGATCAACTCGGTCACCATGCCCTGCTGCCCCTTCCAGCCCTTGCCGACCACATCCGCCGCCAGCAGGATGTGCACGTCGCGCAATTTCGCCCACTCATCGTACTGCTCGCGCCAGATGAGATCATTGGAGTGCTTGACACCCTGCAGGATGTGGATGCGGCCATAGAAATCGCGACGCCGCATCAGATAGCGGATCACCGAGACCAACGGGGCGCAACCCAGGCCGCCGGTGATGAGCAGAATATCCTTGCCCTTCATGCGCGCCAGCGGCCAGCCCCGGCCGAAGGGACCGCGAATACCGACCCGGTCGCCGGGCTGCAGCTTCGACAACCCATCAGAGACTCGACCCACCACACGGATGGTGTGGTCGAAGAAGGTGTTCTCCTGAGGATCGTTGACGATCGAGATGGGGATCTCGCCAACGCCAAAGAGGGTCACCATATTGAACTGGCCGGGATCGAATTCGTAAGGCTGTGCGACTTCCCAGTCGTAGCGCAGCCGCAAGGTGAAGATTGTCGGCGTCTCTTGGATACGCTGCTCAATCACCGCCACATGGGGGATATGGGAATCAAACATCGATACTGCCCTCCTCCAGTACGACCGTAACTTCTTGGGTCAGATCTATACCCACCGGACACCAGACAATACAACGGCCACAGCCGGTACAGCCAATACGCCGCTGCTGCACCTGCCAGCCCGCCAGCTTATGGGTCATCCACTGCCGATAGCGATACTTGATGTTGGGCCGCACCTGGAAATGGCCCATGTTGCTGTGGGTGGGGCTGAAACAGGAGTCCCAGTTGCGCACCATCTCCGCCGCCTCCCCGGTCAGCGACATTTCGTGTTCCGCCTCGTAACAGAAACAGGTGGGACAGACCGCGGTACAATTGCCGCAGGAGAGACAGCGCTCCGCCACCTCCTCCCAATGGGCATGTTCCAGACGCCGATACAGGTGCATCAGGTCCTCTCTGTCGGGCAGATGGCGCTCCTGTTCCTGGGCGGCCCGGGTGGTGGCCAGCAGCATGGCCCCGAGTTTGGTGTCATCGGCCGGTTGCAGCGACAGCTGCTCGACGATCGCTCGGCCCTTGTCGCTCTGGTGCCAGATCAGAAACCCCTCATCGAGCTCCGCCATGCCGATGTCATAACCGCTGTCGAGCGCCGGACCATCTCCGGTTGAGGCACAGAAACAGGTTGGTGCGGAATGCGCGCAATCGACTCCGATCAGCAGCAGATTCTCGCGCCGATGTCCGTAATGGGGATCAGGCCGCATCTCCAGCAGGAACTGATGGTCCTGGATCTCCAATGCCGCAAGATCGCAGGCGCGCACCCCGATCACCGCGGTCGGTTTCACCTCCGGCATGGTGCGCTTATAGCCGAAGGGCTCGGCGGTCTCCCGCCAAAGCACTTCCCGGGGAGCGAAGCAGAGGGGCTTCAAACCCTGGGGACCGTGATTCCAGTCAAAAAGCCTCTGGCTATTGGTATGCTGCAGCTGATAGTGGCCAGGTTGCTGATCGTTGGTCAGACCAACCGGCAATGACGATACATCGTCAACTGGACCGAACTGGATCACACCGTCACGAACCCGGGGGCCGTAGACCTGATAGCCGGCTTGCTGCAGGGTTGAAAAAAGTGTTGCCAACGATGAGCGAGGTAAAAAACCTGGACGTCGTTCGGCAGCAGGGTGGGGCTGTGGATTCACGCTGTCTCCTTAATCAAAGACTGTGGCTTGGTCACGTGCGGTGAAGGTTAGTAAACGCATTTATACAATGTTTCGATTCGCATTAAGTGACTGCTTCTTCTTTGACCCTATTCTAGCCAAGGAATGTTGTGTGCATAGAGTTAAACACAAATAAAAAAACTGCGGTTTGATTTCAATCAAACAGACCCGATTGAAACTACCAATCACTGCAGATTTCAAATGCAGCAAAGCGGCAATTGCTGTTATACACAAACGCTAATATCATCAACCCGAACGTTTCACTCGGGAATGTGATAATCGCGCCGAGATCACTGTTCAGATGCGGATTTGCGATTAAATCAATAACACGCTATTGATGATTGAGCAAATACCACGGCTGAACGGCGCGAGGGCGCGTTCAGCGTGGGTCAGTTACACTTTACACTTTGCTAATATTAATAAAAACAACATGCAAAAACGTGAGTTGGTTACTTTTCTAAGCGATCGGATGAAACATTCAAGTCAAAGATCCAAGGCCAATTAACAGGCCTTATAGCCAAGTAGGAATTCAGGACATGCCAAACAACATGGTTACCATTGACGGCAATGAAGCCGCCGCCCACATTGCCCATCTCACCAACGAGGTCATCGCCATCTACCCCATCACACCCGCCTCACCCATGGGGGAGTGGACCGACGAGTGGTCGGCCCGGGGCATCAAGAACATTTGGGGGACGGTGCCCGACGTCATAGAGATGCAGAGCGAGGGGGGTGCTGCCGGCGCGGTGCACGGAGCTTTGCAGGCTGGTTCGCTCTCCACCTCCTTCACTGCTTCCCAGGGTCTGCTGTTGATGATACCCAATATGTATAAAATCGCCGGCGAGCTAACGCCCACAGTGCTGCATGTCTCGGCCCGCTCCCTGGCGGTACAGGCCTTGTCGATCTTCGGTGATCACAGTGACGTCATGGCCTGCCGTGCCACCGGCTACGCCATGCTCTGCTCCGCCGGTGTACAGGAGGTGGCCGATTTCGCGCTGATCGCCCAGGCGGCGACCCTGGAGACCCGTATCCCCTTCCTACATTTTTTCGACGGCTTTCGCACCTCCCACGAGGTCAACAAAATCGCCCTGCCTGATGATGACACCCTGCGCGCCATGATCGACGAGGAACTGGTCACCGCCCATCGCGAACGCGCGCTCTCGCCCGATCATCCGGTGATCCGGGGCACCTCGCAGAATCCGGACGTCTACTTCCAGGGCCGCGAGACAGTCAACCCTTTCTACGCCCAGGTACCCGACAAGCTGGAGGCGGTGATGAACCGCTTCGCCGATCTGTCCGGCCGGCGCTACGGCCTCTTCGAATATGTGGGCGACCCGCAGGCCGAACGGGTGATCCTGCTGATGGGCTCCGGTATCGGTGCCGCTCAGGAGACGGTGGAGCACCTGGCGGCAGAGGGTGAGAAGGTCGGCATGGTCAAGGTGCGCCTGTTCCGCCCCTTCGACCCCCAGCGATTGCTTGATGTGATACCGCAGAGCGCACAGAAGATCGCCGTACTCGATCGCACTAAGGAACCGGGCGCCGACGGCGAGCCCCTGTACAAGGATGTGCTCGGCGCCTTCGCCCAGGCCGTCAGCGACGGCCGCCGGGAAAGGCTACCGCGCATCTGCGGTGGGCGCTACGGCCTCTCCTCCAAGGAGTTCACCCCGGCGATGGTCAAGGGGCTCTTCGACGAGCTGAATAAGGAGCGACCCAAACACCCCTTCACCGTCGGTATTATCGACGACGTCAGCCACACCAGCATCGACTGGGACCCGGCTTTCCGCCCCGTCGCCAGCCAGGGTGTAACCGCCTGCGTCTTCTACGGCCTGGGCGCCGACGGCACCGTCTCGGCCAACAAGAACTCGATCAAGATCATCGGAGAGCAGACCGACAACTACGGCCAGGGCTACTTCCAGTACGACTCCAAGAAATCAGGGGCGGTCACTATCTCTTACCTGCGTTTCGGTCCCAAGCCGATCGACTCCACCTACCTGATCGGCGACGCCGAGGCAGGCTTTGTCGCCTGTCACCAGCCGACCTTCCTCGAGCGCTACGACATGCTCGACAAAGCGGCCCCGGGCGGTGTCTTCCTGCTCAACGCCCCCACCCCACCCGATCAAGTCTGGGAGACCCTACCGGGCCACATGCAGCAGCAGATGATTGAGAAACAGCTCAGCTTCTATGTCATCGACGCCTACAAGATCGCCGACGAAACCGGCATGGGCAGACGCATCAACACCATCATGCAGACCTGCTTTTTCGCCATCTCCGGCCTGCTGGAACAGCACCGGGCGATCGCCCTTATCAAAGAGGCGGTAAAGAAGACCTACGGCAGAAAGGGCGTGCGCCTGCTGCAGCGCAACTACGCCGCCATCGACGCCGCCCTGGCCGGGCTGCACCAGGTCGAGGTGCCGCAAACCGTGACCCGCGAGCTGACCCGCAAACCGGTGGTGCCAGAGAGCGCCCCCGCCTTCGTGCGGCAGGTCACCGCGCCGATCATCGCCGGCCGAGGCGACAGCGTACCGGTCAGCCTGATGCCCGCCGACGGCACCTGGCCCCTGGGCACCACCGCCTATGAGAAGCGCAACATCGCCCTGCAGCTGCCGAAGTGGGAAATGGACCTCTGCACCCACTGCGGCAAGTGTCCGCTGGTCTGCCCCCATGCGGCGATCCGCTCCAAGGTCTTTCCCGAATCACTGGCCGCCAACGCCCCGGAGACTTTCCTGCATACTCAGGTCAAGGGCGGCAAGGACTTCGAGCCCGGCACCCACATCAGCTACCAGATCGCACCCGACGACTGCACCGGCTGCGGCCTCTGCGTGGAGATCTGCCCCATCCGCGACAAACAGAACCCCCAGCGCAAGGCCCTCAACATGGTCGACGACGAGGCCTACCACGAGCGGGAACGCGCCAACTGGGAATTCTTCGTCGGCCTGCCCGAGTACGACCGCACCAGGCTCAAACAGACCACCCTCAAGGGGGCGATGATCATGCAACCCCTGTTCGAGTTTTCCGGCGCCTGTGCCGGCTGCGGCGAAACCCCCTATGTCAAACTGGCGACCCAGCTCTTCGGCGACCGCATGCTGATCGCCAACGCCACCGGCTGCTCATCCATCTACGGCGGCAATCTTCCCACTACCCCCTACACCACCAACCCCGAGGGCCGGGGCCCGGCCTGGAACAACTCCCTGTTCGAGGACAACGCCGAATTCGGCCTCGGCATGCGGGTAGCCATTGACAAGCAGACCGACCACGCCCGCGAACTGGTAACCGCCCTGCGAAAAGAGATCGGCGAAGAGCTGGCCGACGCCCTGCTCAACGCCGACCAGCACAGCGAACCGGCCATCTTCGAGCAGCGCGCGCGTATCGAGCCCCTGAAAGAGAAGCTGCGCCAGATCGGCACTCCCCAGGCCCGCAGCCTGCTGGCCACCGCCGACAGTCTGGCCAAAAAGAGCGTCTGGCTGGTGGGCGGAGACGGCTGGGCCTACGACATCGGCTACGGCGGTGTCGATCATGTGCTCGCCTCCGGGCGCAACGTCAACATCCTGCTGCTCGACACCGAGGTCTACTCCAACACCGGCGGCCAGACCTCCAAGGCGACGCCGCTGGGCGCGGTGGCCAAGTTCTCCGCCGGCGGCAAAACGACCAACAAAAAGGACCTGGCCATGATGGCCATGGCCTACGGCAATGTCTATGTGGCCCAGGTCGCCTTCGGCGCCAAGGACGTGCAGACCCTGCGCACCTTCCTCGAGGCCGAGTCCTACGACGGCCCCTCCCTGATCATCTGCTATTCACCCTGCATCGCCCACGGCGTCGACCTGTCGAACAACATACGCCAACAAGAACTGGCGGTAGACTCCGGCCACTGGCCCCTGTTCCGCTACGACCCCCGCCGCACCGATCAGGGCGAAAACCCGCTGAAAATTGATTCCAAGCAACCGTCCATCCCCTACCGGGACTTCGCCTCCACCGAAACCCGCTTCAGTGTACTGCAGCGCACCCATCCAGAGGCCTCGGAGCATTTCCTGCGCCAGGCCCAGCTGCAGATCAAGACGCGCTACCAGTTATACGAACAGTTGGCCCACCTGGCTGTGGCGCATGCCGATACCAAGAAAGAGAAGCCGGTTTGATGCGGTACAACAGAGCAGCTATGCCACTCAACTTTGGGAATACAGCATTATGCGTACTTTTATAGTACTTTTGGCAATATAACGCAATATCAGTGCCGGCAAGATATCCCAATATCAGTGCCAGCAAGATAATCAACCTGTTAGGCACAAAAATGAGAAAGGTACTTTCATTGGTTGCGTTTGTTGTACTTTCAGTATTTGCCGCTACAGCATTGGAAAGAGTTCTGTGCCTTTTGGTTGAGTGCGACATGGAATTGGTAGGCTACATACTCAACGACCCTATAATTTTAATAGCCTATTCAGCAATTGCGGTTATCTTATGTTTTATTCCCTCAGTATGGCTGATGAATAAAATAGGAAAAAACGCGTCAGTTGGAGCAGTTCCATTGGCTATTGGCGCACTGGTTGCGGTTTCAGGCATTAAAAACAATGTCGAGTCAGCCGTAATCATGGGATTGTGGGTTTTTGTGCCGTTGCTTGCTGCTAATATCACAGGCTTGTTTTTATGGCCAAAGCATTCAAGCGGCACGGAAAGTGGCAATGCCTAACAAAATGCTAAAGATCGTTCGCTATCGCTCACTGGGACGCTCGTTTCACTCGCGCCCCTTAGCATGGCGTTAGGTGAAAGATGAAGCTCATAAGAAATTTATGTAGATGCTTTTTCAGTGATAGCAATGATTCGTAGATTTCTATCCAGGTTATTCGATTGCCCAACATCTAAAGAGGAGTACTTCCTATATCTTGAAAAATACTACGCCCCAAAAATACCGAAGGATCAGCTGAAGG
>JASFJY010000161.1:0-6898 GCA_050119415.1 Chromatiales bacterium
AAGATGTCAAACAATTGCTCAGGGTATTTTAGCTCGACATCTTAGGCTAGACCTTGTTGCCAAAGCTGAATTAGCAGTCTCCGTATTGTCTTTTGTTGTTGCCATATATCTTGCTTTCATTGGCGCCGGAGTATGGAGCTTGGTATTGGCTTATTTAGCAGGCAAAGTAGTATTAGCAATTGCGCTCCCATTGCTTGCCAGTTGGCGCCCAAGATGGGGCTATAATTTCCATGAAATAAAGTCTTTATTGATCTTTGGTGGCAATGTCACTGCCAGCAGAATTCTGTGGTACATATATAACAAATTGGACTTTATTGTAATAGGTCGCTTACTAGGTTCAGACGTTTTAGGCATATATTCAATAGCGAATCAGATTGCAAGATCATTTGCACAATTTAGTGCTACTGGCGTCTATCGCGTTTTATATCCTGTATTTTCATCTTATCAGGATAACTTTATCAAGTTAGGCAGAGCCTTTCTCAAGTCGAGCGTGTTACTCGCATCAATAACCTTACCTTTCTTCTTAGGCCTTGCCGCAACAGCACCAACCCTTGTGCCAGTTCTTTTGGGCAGTAAGTGGTTAGATGCCGTCTATCCAATACAGGTTTTATCTATAGTGGCCGCCCTGCAAGTAATTGTCGGAATTTCGCCACTCATACTGAATGCAATTGGCAAGCCCGTATTGAATGTTTATTTCAATCTAATTAGTTCTGTTATTTTTGGCGTCGGCTTTGTTATAGGTGCAAAATGGCTTGGATTAAGTGGTGTGCTTTTAGCTTGGCTTATATTATTTCCAATTCGCTCAATAGTTATTCTTCTTATTTCAACAATGAATATCCAGCTTTCTCTTTTACTTTACATAAAAAGGCATCTAAGAGTGGCGCTCTCTGGAATATTGATGTTTATTTTAGTCGCATCCATAAACGCCTTAGGTTTAGAATGGCCACAAGAGGCTGTATTGGGTTTGCAAATTCTTATCGGCGCAGTTAGCTATCTAGTTTTAGTGTTTATGTTCTCTCGAGACATATTTGATGAAATATACGGTTTGTTACGCAGAAAAAAACAAAACGTATAGTATAAGCTTGCATGCCACTCGGTAGTGTCAAGAATCTTTCGCTTGCCTTCACCAAGACTCAAAGCCATACCGCAGAACGCGAAGTCTCGCACATGCGTTAACTTGGTAAACCGCGCGTATCTATCGATTTGTGGAGTATAAAGTCATCCACCCCGGGACCGGGGTGGATTCTTAATTCAGAGGACGTTTAATGTTACCGCACTTGGAGGCGATTTGTGCGCATGTTGGATGGCACCTATATCTGGACTAGAGTCTGCATTTGAATCGCCAAAACCACTTGTAATGTTAATTGGAGTTCCGTTGTCAATAGCGATTGAACCGGCATGTGGAGTAAAGTCCTGATTATTAGGATCATTAAGCTCAGGGTCTTGCTGATAGCTATTTGACTCAAGAGTAAAGTTTGAGAGGCCGTACCGAGTGGTTCCACGCTCATTGAAAGAAATGGCGCTGCCGCCGTTCCAATATATGTTATTACTGAAACTTATATTGGTTGAGGCACTATCCAAGGACGCCATCTGATCATGATAAAGGAAGATATTATTCTTGATCTGAATATTGTCAGGATCATGTTTGAGCGTGTAACAACCACTGCCGCAGCTTGAGCACTCGCCTGGATTGTTCTTGCAATAGTTAGCAGCAATTGAGTCGAAATAGTTAAGGCCCGCTGTGTTTCCTTGGAGTAATATCGCCCAGGAATTACCTAGCTTATAGAAGGTATTATTGTAAACATAGCTGTCTTTCCATCCGTTCATCTTGATCCCAGTACTTGCGGATGAACTCAAATTGTAGAAAAGGTTATTTCTTATTATGACATTCTTTGCTACAAAGCGATCTGGCACGGGCAATTCAAGCAATGCCGGGCTTCCGCAATAAGACGAGGTGCAGCCCATATTGTTTCCTGAGAAAAGCGAACCAGAACCGTGTATAGAATTCCCTTCTATTAGGATATTCTCAGTACCACCTTTTATCTGCATAGTAATGAAATTAGATATATCATTACCGCGAATAATTACATCTCTTGCGCCGGTATTATCAATAGCATCCTCACCGCAACTAGTAATTGTGTTACCGATAAAACTGATTTCAGTATTTAGTTCTCCGCCGGGATAGTGGACGGCTGAGTTTCTCACGCAATCCGATGAGGAGGTGTGAATATAGTTATTTTGAAAGGTTATCTGAGATGCATAATTCCTGATGGCGTTATAATCACCATCAAATTCGAAACCGTCAATAACTGCATTTTCACCAAAGATTTTAACATTGCCAGTAATCCTAACCGGCCATGCGCCAGAGGCTGCAGGATCGACCGCCACAGTTATCTTCTTTCCGGATGTGCCGAAAATTTTCCAAATGCCGTTTTCGAAAGTCGATCCACTGACCGTGTAAGTTCCTGACTTGAAATAGACGGTATCCCCAGCACTAATACAACCATTGGATCGGGGACCAGCCCATGTTCGCCAAGGACTCTCCACTGTCCCACCACTACAGTCACTTCGATCTGTGCCTGTTGTGGAGATGTAATGGGTAGCAGCATTAAGAATGCCAGGCACCATTAGTAATAGGAATAATAATCTCATTTCAGAATTTCTCTGTCAGCTAAGGTTGAAATTATATTAGACAGATAACCCCTGATTAACCGTGAATAAGGTCCCCTTTGGCCGTGAGATTCATCATAAAAAATTGAAAATAATTTTTATTGCTGCAAATGCACCCGAACACACTACACCAGCTATTCGATAACCTACTGTATTTAAACAAATATTCCCGCGAGTTTCTTGTCATCGAAAATAACCGATTATGTGAACATTATCACACCCACGCCCACCATCCTGGCTTGGAGCGGTCAGTCGATAGATATAAACAATTGCGATTTCGACCGCCGATGTATGCCACAAGGGTGCTGCTAAGCGTTCGTTTTAGGAAAAAAGGCTTGGCGCATAAAGGAAAGTCGATGGCGTTGTTGGGCTCCTTGAAGAAATAGTTGGTATCCAGGGAGAAGTTGCTATGCCGGTTTCACTGTCTTCCGTACCGACCACCATAATGATCGGCAGCAGCAGGCCCCGACACTCCTGATGAACAATATGGCAGATTTCATTTCCATTGATGTCGGGCAGGCCTTTATCAAGCAGCAACAGGTCCAAGGCCTGTTGCTGCTTCAGTTGCCTGGACTTTCACACTACTTTGCGCAGTCAGAACCGTACCGGCGGAAATCTCCTTGAGACTCTCCGCCAGCAGCTCCAGTTGTCCATCGTCGTCAACCACCAGTATCTGGGCTAGACGCTCCACCCGGTACAGCATCGGTTGCTGTGTGATAGCCACTAAACCACGGCTTGCTGAAGCGGCGCACTTATGCCCAAACCGAGGGCATGAAGCAGGGAATCAACCGTGAATGGTTTAGCTAGACAGGTCTCTGCGCCGGCCCTGATGATCTCGTTGCGGTTTTCCTCCGTACAGTAACCACTCATGGCGATGACGCGAATAAAGCGGGTTTCGAGGTCCTCTTTGATCATCTTGCAGACTGTAAAGCCATCCAATCCTGGCATCTTGAGATCAAGCAGCACCACATCAGGTTTAAAACGGGAAATCTGATTCCCAGCTTCATAACCAGAATGGGCCACCGCCACGATAGCAACCTCCGGGATGCCCTCCAGGACCTCCTTTATGAACTGGGAGAACTGCTCATCATCATCGACAACCAGCACCCGCAGTGAGAAATCCTCAGGCAGTTGCAGTTCGATGCCGTTCTTTTTCGCCAGTCGCAACACTTCGCTGACTGGATATCGACGGTGCCCCCCTTCAGTGGTCTCAGCCCGCAACTTGCCGCGGTTGGTCCACCCCCTCAGAGTTGCCGGAGTAACACCGAGAATCTTGGCCGTCTCTCCCGGTGAAAAATAGAGCTTTTTCCAAGGTTTACGATACATTTCGATTTCTCTTTTGCCTTTAACAAGTAAGAATATATCAATCAAGTAAAAAAACCTGGCGAAAATCACCCCTGATGATATAAATCAAAAATATTGGTGATCACGAACGAACTACCTGACACACCTCAGAGGTCGAATCAGCGGTAGTTTGTGTTTCGGTGAATACAATGACAACACCCAAGTAAGGCCGCTGACACTTCACCGATCTACGTTTAAGGGTTTGATAAGATAAGCAAAAGCCCTCAATTATCGAGTGATTCAATACCCTTTCTCATTTAGATGCAACTAAGCTCATACATTGGCCTCATTGCCTCCTTCCCCCAATCGCCGTTTGAGGGACTTTCAATGCATTAGATTCCTAATGCCTGATGCTGGACTATGACATCCCACTCACCGGCATGCTCATTGAAAATTTATGGAGAAGAGTTAGTTATAGTTATTTTGAATCAATTATTTTTTATTTATTACGTTTTTATATTATTCGCTATTTTGTTTTATCCCTGAAGGCAGATTGTGCCAGCGAGATAATCCAACTTCAACGATATTTTAGATAATGTAAATCATCTACACGCTTTATATCAACAAACCAGCGCATTTCTTTTGATTTCGACCATACACGATGTAAAGTCAATTGCTAACGCTAGACTAATTATAGTCCATTTAGCGAAAATCGGTAATATCGATGCAGGGCATGAACGGATTCACCTTTCAGAGATCACTGGCGGTGTTATACAGCGGAAAAGTCGGTCACCCCCACCCCACTTGAGTCCCCCTCAAAAACTTCCGCAAAACAGAATCGGTATGTCCCTCGCCACGCGCTCGATTCAGAACCAAGCAGAGGTTCCTCAACTGCCTTGAACTGAGACTGCTCAAAGTCGAAGACCCGCAGCGTGTCCCCCTGCCGTTTATAACAGGCTTCGGCAGCCAATTACTGAACAAAAAAAGCCGGTCAAAAACCGGCTTTTCTAGTGATGGTAGGCGCGATTGGAGTCGAACCAACGACCTCTACCATGTCAAGGTAGCGCTCTAACCAACTGAGCTACGCGCCTGTAAGACGGCGCATCATACAGGGTGCGCGCACTCCATTGCAAGCCTTTACACAGCCCCCTCTGGAAAAGCGCTCGGAAATTACTCCAGCGAGAAAACAGACAGGATTAATCCGCTTCAAGCGAAGTCTCGGCGGCGAAATGCTCACCGGCCAGCGGCACGAAAGTCACCGGTAGCAGGCAGGTGGATTGTAACTCCCCGTCCATTTTTTTCTGCAGCAGGATCAGGTCCTGACTGTAGTGGCGCTTACCCACGGGCAGAATCATGCGGCCACCCGGTGCCAGTTGTTCAATCAAAGGGTCGGGTACCGTCTCAACCGCGGCGGTGACCATGATCACATCGAAAGGAGCAACTTCAGGCCAACCATAGTAGCCGTCACCGACCAGATAGTTGATGTTGTGGTAACCCTCTTCATCCAACTGGTGTTGTGAAGCCTGGGCCAGCTCGGGGATGATCTCGATGGTGTAGAGTTCAGCGGCCAGCTGAGCCAGTATCGCGGTCTGGTAGCCTGATCCCGTACCGATCTCCAATACTCGGTCGGTAGACTTGGGGGCCACCAAATCGGTCATCAGGGCGACGATAAAGGGTTGAGGAATAGTCTGTCCGCCACCAAGTGGCAGAGGGCTGTTTTCGTAAGCGTGGGAACGAAAGGATTGGCTGACGAAGTGCTGTCTCGGCACACGACGCATGGCACTCAGGGTCTGATCATTCAGTTGCCCGCGCCCGGTCATTCGGCAGACGTAATCCGCCTCCGCACGAATATCCTGCAACATGCCCTCAAGATCACCCATCAACAATAATCGCCAGCCTACAAATCAAGTAAGCATAAGACCATAAAAGACTACTTTCATTCTAGTTAAAACCTAGAAAATGACACAAAAATAATCGTTTCATGCCTTTTTTTGATGAATTAGGTAAACATGGCTGTCAACGATCACATTTGTGGCTGTCAACGATCACATTTGTGGCTGTCAAGGATCACATTTGTGCCGGTCAACGGTCACAGCGGCTAGCCAGACTGTTTCATCCGGGAACGCGATGATCGCGCGGGACCATCGTTCAGGTGCGGATTTGCGATTGGGTCCACCCTTCGATCTGAAAACAGCACATCCCTGGGCCACGCCTCAATAAACGTAGGTCGGGTTAGCCCAGCGTAACCTGACAACGGGTGGATGAATGCCCCCTCATCCGTCGGGTTACGCTGCGCTAATCCGACCTCACATCTGAGCAGGAAACCGCTTGATCCGCTCCTCCCCTCGGCCACACTTTATAATTTGCTAATATTCTAGGAATAACAAATAAAAACCGTAAGTTAGTTTATTTTCTAAGCGACGGGATGAAATTGTCGGGCTAACCTTTCCTCTATCAGGCAACCAATCCCCTCTCCTGCAGTGATTTGATCTGATCACGGATATGCGCCGCCTCCTCGAACTCCAGGTTCTGGGCGTGGCGATACATCTGCTCCTCCAGCTGATGGATGCGTTTGGCCATCTGCTTGGGCGTCAGATCAGCATACTCCAGCTCCTCTTCGGCCACCTTGGCGTAGCGTTTGGCGTTCATCTGCGCGCCAGGATAGGCCCCTTCCATGATATCGGCGATCGACTTGAGGATGGTCTGTGGCGTGATGCCGTTGCGTTCGTTGTACTCGATCTGCTTCTGCCGGCGTCTCTCGGTCTCATCGATAGCCCGTTTCATGGAACCCGTGTGCTGATCGGCATAGAGAATAGCCTTGCCGTTGACATTACGCGCCGCCCGACCGATGGTCTGGATCAGGGAGCCCTCCGAACGCAGGAAACCCTCCTTGTCGGCGTCGAGGATCGCCACCAGGGAGACCTCCGGCATGTCGAGCCCCTCG
>JASFJY010000162.1:0-6823 GCA_050119415.1 Chromatiales bacterium
CTACGAATATTTGCATAGCCTTGGATCCCCTGTCCGACTGAACTCACTATCGACTTTGCTCGAGCAACAGCTGTATCTCTATCTGGATAGCGAAAATGTAGTTGCGCTCAATGAGCTGGTTGAGACATGGCCCGATTATACATGGAAACGAGTCATCGATATCAACTCTCGTCAATCCTTCCTGGTCGGTTTGCAAAAAAAGGTTGGTGTAAGCCTGGTTGCCAATCTGAATCCACGTCAGGCCGACTCCGTCTTCAATGTTAATGAGCGTCGACTGTCAAGAAACGACATACAAAGTTTCATTGACAGTCGTAAGGCATTGCTGAAGTCACAGGGTGTATTGTGAGACAGCTCGGACGGCTACTGTTGCTCCTCCTGACCATACCAATTGGTTACTATCTTGTAATGCTGACATTGCAGCTCTTTACGGATATAGGCCAGAGGGGGCGCCTCAGCGCCAACATAGCCGATACACGCATCAGCATCGCCTATCGGCTTGACAGAACACGTTGGTTAGAGTTTCCACTGACAGGTCATGCCGGTAAGCTGCGAATTATTACAAATGCCGTAGTCAATAGTCCGCTCATCGAATCGCCTGATATTGGGTGGCTGTATGCCTTGAACTATCGCCTGCTGGATGGAGCAGGCCGGGAACTGGTGAGCGGCCAGTTCTTTCACCGCACCAGGATCCGTACCTATCGCTCCGAACCGGATGGTGATGTAGTGACTCAGTACGCCTTTTTAGAAAGCGACAGAGTTCCAACAGACAGCCGCGCGCACATCATGCCGTTAACTGACTCGGCCACTAAACTGATGCTTAAAGTGCGTTATATGCCTACACCATTAGAGTCGATCTCCGCACGGATTTATGAGCCAATACAATATACAGAGGACAAACTTGATACGGAATGGAATAAGCTGACACGCTCTCAGCGAAAATGGATTGCTCGCGGCTCGGTTTACACTCCCAATCTGCTTCTAACCGACGAGCGACGCAATCTGTTACGTAATCGTTGGAAGCCACTCGGACCGGCAGGCGTACAGGGCAGAGACTACCGACTGGACAAGCTATTTATCAGACAGGGTGAATTGGGCAACCCGTTGGATAAAGAGTTACTACCGGCTGGTCTATATATGGATGGATCGCATAGAGCAATCGTACACCTGCCGGAAGAGCGGACACATATTCGGCTTCATTTCACACCGGTTAGGCGTACACGAATCCCCCAACAGGAACCAATAACTATCCGCTGGTATGGATCCGGTGTGGATAAACGCGACGCATCAAAGCACATCTGGACATCCCTGGGGACTGACTACCATCAGGTGTATGAGGGAGGATTACTCGAGATCGTCTGTTCGCAGCCGTATGTCTTACGGGCCTATCGGGAAGAGGATTCGTCCTGGCAGGAGGTCACACCGGATCACAGCTACCTGCGCATCTACGCTCTGGGTCCGGTACATCCGGTCCGCTACGCCCTGGCGCACATGTCATCCAACGATACCCCCCTTCGGGTCGACCTGCGGGCATTGATGGCACCTGCCAAAGAAGGCGAGGCAATGGAGGTCGACTATCGAATACTTGACATAAACCAGGAGGTAGTAAAGCAGGGCAAACTCAATTTTCAGTCCACACCGTCAGTCTATGATCGACTGCCCGATAAAGAGCTTAACGAACGTATATCAGAGCCGCTTAGCTTCTATTTTCGAATACCCAGTCATTGCGCCGCAATCGAATTCAGGAGTCATTCACACATCTGGATCTCTGCCTATACTCGACCGTTGAATCTTATCAGGCGGGTGCGTATTCCTGAAGACTATTACCGCGACCTGCGGGATACGGCTTATCAACCGGCTTGGTTCATTGTAAAGCCAAGCGCTGAAAAACAACTTTCTGACAGTCTTCGAACCAACACGCTCATTGTTCAACGACGTCCACCCGTTGACGACCCCGAAATCGTCGCAGGCCGTTATGAGTGGGAAATATTTCGCCCACAAGGACGCTGGCGCGGACGTCATCTATTGACACTACGAACATCACAGCTCCCGTTACGCGAAGAGGCATTGGCCTCCCTCTTCCGTCCAATAAGAAGTGCGATCGATGAACCGATCAACCTGCAGACAACCTTCGGCCGCGAATCAGTGAAGCCAACTTTGATCTATATCAGGAAAGAAAAGCGGAAAGATGAATACTCGCTCTTCCTTGACGGTGAGTTATTTCACCAATCCATCCTTGCCGCTACACAGGGAGAAATTCGTTTACCACCGATCAAACCCGGATTACACCGTCTGCATCTGCAATCGTCCAGCGAAATACAATGGTTTATCAATTATGCTGATCACGTGGGGGAACTCCGATTGCTCCGTTTCAGCAACAGGTTGGAGCCGAACGGCATGGAATTTGTCTACCACAAGCAGTCAGCGCAGAAGGAGGTGTTGACGGGGCAGTTTTTCAGTACAGCACGCTTATCCCGAGCCGGCCTGAGAGTCAAGGTGGGCAAGATAAGGCACACTGAAGAGCCACAAGCTGCGTGGACCTTTACTGATCGCTACTACGATTTGCGTATCAACCATAATGTCAAAGTACCTATATTAGGCACAAAATCACAACAGGCGTCGAGCGGCGCACGCTTTTTCCTCCCGCTTAGGGAGGACCTTGAAGTAGGTCTATACCATATCAAAATCCAGCCTGACCCCGGGGTTGAAGGTTATCTGTCGTTATACCGCTTGAAGCCTGGTCAGTCAGCCAAAGCCAATATCATCGTGGAGCAAGGATGATGCTCACTCTAACTCTGAAACCGCATCATTCTGCACGTCGCGCTTTGATCCGGATTATCTGCGGCGCTCTGAATAAGGCTTTGTCAGGGTTGGTCTCTGTGAATCTTCTGCTGCTATCACTGTGCCCGGTGTTGCCGGCAGTAAGTGCGGAACCTACCGCCCTCTCGGAGTTTTGGCATTCATCACCATGCGAATGTTATTTCACACCCAGCGAACAGGAGTTACGACGCGCGAAAATACTGTTCCTGGAAATATTCAATGGCATCGGTGACCTCGAAGCCATGCAAGCGCAATGGGAAGTGCTGGGTTTCGATTGGTTCTCTGTAGAGGTGAATGGAGAGCGAATGGTAATCCTAAAAGAAAAACCCTCCAGATGCGAAGGACGAGGGACATTTATGTTTCGCACATCGGGCGGAACATCGGACCTGATACAGATACCTCACAGATTTTACGACAAGTATACAGGTGACATCGGCTACCGTTTGATGAACCAAGGCGAATTTCGATTAACAGCCTGGAATTCCATTCACCGCTATACGCCCTGCCTTGACAATGGCAGCGCTTCAGCGGATTTGGCCCATACTGGTAACAACTACTTTACCGTGCTTGCAGAGGCTGTGGCACTGTTATCGGCTGATAGTCGTATCATACAAATTCACGGTTTCGCCAGTTCTAAACGAAAGACTGAAGCGGGCCGTACCAGTCAAATTATTGTAAGTGACGGCACGAGGCAACCCTCACGAAAAGTGCAAGTTCTGACCAGCTGTCTGAGGACGTATTTTCACATGCGGATAAGTCTTTTTCCCTGGGATGTCAATGAGCTTGGGGCGACAACCAATCAAATTGGCGTGAAATTGCGGGAATACGATCACCAAGGCTTCATGCATATTGAACTGAGTAAGGCTGCCCGTAAGGCGCTGTTGGCCGATACGGATTTGATGACAGCGCTGCTTAACTGTATTTCAGGGAAGAGGCAATGATCCCTGCCTGGCAGCTCTGGCTATTAATCGGCTTGAGCTGTCTTAGCCTGGCCCTCTTGGCACAGGATAACCCGTATCAGCATCCCATGGACGGCCTTACCCCGCTTCGGCATTGGGACAATCTTGAAGGCTCTCCCTACTGGCTTGCGGGTGAGGCGCCTCGCTACAATCGGCTTGAGGATTTGCATACCGTTCAGCTGCAACCTGGCGCAGAGACCCTTATTCGACTCCCCAGCAGGCGGAGTTTACACCTCTTCAAGGTAGACGGCCCTCTAACCCCCGAGGAGTTACTGGTGGAGTTCTCCAATGGTTCTTCCCTGTTTATCGAGACGCCTATGCAGGCCGGCCCAGATAACAGCTGGCGTATCGCAGCGACGGCAGAAAGCGACAGGCTGGTTCGCTTGAGCCGGTCTGTGCAGCATGAGAAGACTATCGAACTTGCACTCTTCATCTCACGTCTTGCGAAATTTCCAAAACTGGCCGACTACCGTTCTCTGCCCCATATGGAGGGGCGTGTTGTGCGGTTGCAGGGTCCAGACATGGCAACGACACAACCTGTCTGGTCGGTGGGGGACGAGCAAGAGATCGAAGCCGAACTCGAAGGACCGCAACGGCTACAAATTGAGAGCTGGCTACCATATAAAACCCTTGGTAGTGAACCACGACAGATCTATCGGCTGATCGCGGAGTTGGACGGTGTCAGCCTTCCATTTCAACCTCTCTATGCGCGTCCAGACCTACATCGAAATTGGCTGGTGGATGGATGTTCGACTGTGCTGGGATTGGTCAATCGCAGCTATACCCGTATTCCAGAGGGCCGTCATCGCCTGAAAATAAAGGCGAGTGCGCCACTTTTGATACGCCTGCTGGGCAGCCTGAAAGAGGGGGATTTCCTGTTGACACGAAACCGGCCAAAGGTAGAGGCGGGATCACCAAGCCCCTATCTGTCTGCGATTGCCCAGCTCTCAGAGCTGGGTGACTTGGCACGGGACAACCGTCGACGTGACAATGCCGCTGTGGCGCTGGAAGCGGCGCTCAACTTAAGCGGAAACGAACCGCTGCTGACAGAGGTCGCGTCAGCAGCGCGGGCGCTCGATCAACGACACAGCTTTATTCGTCCGCTGTTGCCTGTCTCGAAGCTGGAAATAGGTGCAATTTCGGTACTCTGGCCAGCCAAGTACAGACTTCGCAGGGATGAGCGAACACCCCTGTTGATACCGCAGACCCTGGCGCTCGCGATGACAAAAGCCGTTGACAGACAGATCTTCCTGACCCTGCCAGAGCGACCTGAGCAGGCCTTTCGCTACGCACTGCCGATCCGGACAAATGCCTCGCGTCTGCGACTGCTGGTCCGAGACCCGCCCAGTGGCAAGGAGGGAAAGCTCTTTGTACAGTTCGACCATAGCCCGCCCAAAAAACTCAGTTTGAAAGCCGGATTAACCTTATCGAAAGTGCACTACTGGCCTGATTCCGCAACAGCGGCGCACATTCTCACCGACCGTGAGGCACCCGCTTTTCCCCTGACAACCGTGGTTGCGCACCTGGAGCTGCCGTTGCCGGCTGAAGTCTCTTCGATTCGCTTGTGGCAATCGGCAGACAATCCGCTCCCCTTGGTTGCGGCCCTGGGGATGCGTGTGGCTAAAGAGCTGGCCGCGAACGAAGCGGAATATCGCCCTCTGATCAGAGGGCTGGATGCAGCCGAGCAATATCGGCTGTTGCAGCGGAGCATGCGATCCATCGTCCAACTGACCAGTTCGCGCGAGCGCCTCTCGAGCCTGCCCGATAGACTGCCGGTCGATGCGGCCGACACTGAAAGAGCGTTGTTGAACGACTGGCTGCCCCTGCTGAGGTTTCTCTACTCCCGCTACGCCGGTTTTGTGGCCCGGGTTGAAAGGCCAATGCCCGCATCGCAACCCTCGTTCACTGAACTGCAATCTCTGCAGCGCTTATATCGACATGCGAATGAGGCGATGCAAGCGCGCGACTGGGTCAAGGCAGTCGAGGTCTGGAGCGAACTCATCCCCTTCACCCGTGACAAGCAGCGTCATCATGCTCTGTTACAACGGGTGGTGGCACTGCAATCAATGGGCGAGGGCTTTCTCGCTGAGACGCTGTTACGGGGCATGTTGATACATGAAACAGACCCGGCGCTGAAACAGCAGGCCGCCGATGCGTTGACAGAGATTTATGCGAAAAACCGGGACGATCAGGCGCTCCTCAACCTGGTGATAACCTGCGCCGTTCTCGACCCACGGCCTGAGCGTTTAATGCGCTTGTCCAGGATGCTGTTGAAACAGGGACAACCGGTGTGGGCGACCAAGATCCTGCTCTCGATACCTGCAAAACAGCGTCCAACCAAACTCATGCTCGAGGCATCCTACGCAGCCGATTGGTGGCGTACGTTCGACACCAATCTGCAACAGCTCACCAATCCTCAACTGCAGGCCTACTGGCGCGGTTACCGCCACCAGCGGTTGGGGCAATTCGACGCCGCCCTCGAGGCGTGGTCCCATGCGGGAATAGCCGGGAGCGTATTGAGAAAGACATTGGAACACGGTCTTCGCATTCGACAACGATTGGCTAATCGCGAAGCGGATCGCGAGACCCTGCTCCAGGAATGGGCGGACTGGTGGCAGAGACAGCCAGGGGAGAAGCAGTGGCGCTCGATCGAGCACAATATCACCGGCTTTGACGGCGTTGAAACCCTGACAGTACGGGATCAGGTTCAGAGCTTCAAGGCATTCCGGGCGCGACCGGCGTCACCGGTCACGCTGACGCTACAGGGACCGTGCAACCTGCGTATCACTACGCGGCTGCTGTACAGGGAGAAAAGCGACCTGCCGGTCGATGACTGGCTGTTGGTCTCCGACGGATCGAAGTTGCGGCGCTTTCCCATCAATGGAGACAACGTCGCCAATGGCATCAGGCTGACGCGTAGGGCGGGTTTTCCAGGCAGGGCGCATCGGTTTGAGTTCGCTATCGGTCCGGGAAGCCATCGATTGACACTGTCGCCCAATGCGCATCCGCAGCTGCTACGGGTTGAAGCATTGAGCAGCGAACGACCC
>JASFJY010000163.1:0-6821 GCA_050119415.1 Chromatiales bacterium
TCAGTCTTCGCAGTTCCCACGCTACATTGTTGGCGACGAGTCCCGCTTGCGTCAAATACTGATCAACCTGATGGGAAACGCCATCAAATTCACCCAACAGGGAGCAGTGACGCTGCGTTTGGGTACGAGTAAAAACGAAGCCACCCGCCTGCAGATTGCCAACCTCCAAATTGAAGTTGCGGATACAGGTATCGGAATCACACCAGAAGATCAGCAGCTTATCTTCAAGCCCTTCGTACAACTGGGTAGTCAAAGTGGCAGCAAGGGCGCTGGTCTTGGGTTAACCATAACGCATCAACTCGTTCAAATGATGGACGGAGACATCAGTCTGGAAAGCGCGCCTGGAAAAGGTACAGTGTTCAAGGTCGATCTGCCGCTTGTAAAGGCCAAGGAAAGCGATATTGTCAATATACAACCGGCGGAGATGAGCAATGTGACTGGGCTGGCGCCGGAGCAACCCGAGTATCGTATTCTGATCGTGGAAGATCAGTATGAAAACCAGTTGCTGCTGGCCAAGCTCATGGAATCTGTCGGCTTCAAGGTCAAGATCGCCGAAAATGGGGAGCAGGGGGTGGAAATGTTCCGCAGCTGGCAGCCGCATTTCATCTGGATGGATCGACGCATGCCGGGAATGGATGGTGAGGAAGCAACACGGAGAATCCGTGAACTACCCGGTGGCAAGCAGGTGAAGATCGCTGCAGTGACCGCTTCAGCGTTCGCCGAAGAACGCGAAAAAATGCTCGCTGCAGGCATGGACGATTATGTGCGTAAACCTTACCGAACGGCCGAAATCTACAATTGCCTGTCAAAGCATCTGGATGTTAGATACGTCTATGAGGCTAGCGCTGAACAGCAAGAGCAGGATGTCTCATTAACGCCGGAGATGCTGGAAAGTTTACCCGAGGAATT
Source organism: Chromatiales bacterium (assembly GCA_050119415.1). Lineage (GTDB taxonomy): Bacteria > Pseudomonadota > Gammaproteobacteria > Chromatiales > Chromatiaceae > Thiodiazotropha. Next base: position 910 of record JASFJY010000163.1, read on the forward strand.
GGTGGATGAGTTCAAGGAGGCGCTGGAAGACCTTGACGCCGAGCATATAGAAGCGGTCATCAAGCGGACCGCGAAGTATGATCAAGTATTACAGAAGAAGTTGAGTTATCTTGCGGGCAATTACGACTATCCGGCAATATTGAGGGTTTTGCGGTAACGCGAATGATAGTGCAGCCTGCGCACGTTCTCGTATATCCTTGCCTGGTTCGCGGTCGTCGCTAATCACTGCCATCTCGGCCTTTACAATTTCGCGCTTCACCTGCTCAGCGGTGCCCGTTAAGACCCTTAGATCTCCTTTTATGCGTTGTACAATTGGGCATGAAACCAACTTATTTTTTGCCTTTCTTACCCCGCGGGATACCAAAGCGCTGCCGCCGTTCCCACAGGGCCTTGCGGCTGATACCCAGTTGCTTGGCCAGTTCGGTCTCGGTCATCCGTTCCTGGTGCTCCAGTACGAAGTGGCGGAAATACTCTTCCAGCGAGAGGTTGTCGTTGGGATTTTCACCGGCCTTGCTCTGGGTGGTGATCTGATGGTCGATGGAGAGCAGTTCGGGGGTGATGGTATCGCCCTCGCAGAGAATAGCGGCACGCTCAATGGTGTTTGCCAGTTCGCGGATATTACCCGGCCAGTGGTAGCGTCGGATGGCGTCGAGGGCGCTGCGGCTCAGTTTGAGTGGCGTGCGGTTGATCTGGCGTGAGGATTTTTCCAGCAGGAAGTTGGCCAGCGCCTTGATGTCGGCACCACGCTCGCGTAGCGGCGGCAGGCTCATCTCCACCACCCGCAGGCGAAAGTAGAGGTCGCTGCGGAAGGTCTGTTGATGTACCAGTTTGCGGATATCCCGATGAGTCGCCGCGATGATGCGAATATCGGGCTGCGCTCCCCGCGTGTCGCCGCGGCTGTACCCATCGCCCTGCAATACCCGCAACAGGCGGGCCTGTGCGGCCAGGGGCAGCTCACCCACCTCGTCCATGAACAGGGTGCCGCCGTGGGCCTGGGCCAGCAGTCCGCCGCGACGGATGTCGTTCTCGCCTGCCTGTCCGAAAAGCTCGTTCTCGATCTGGTTCTCAGGTACCGCCGCGCAGTTGAAGACAATGAAGGGGGCGTGTTTTCTCAGGCTCTTCTCATGCAGGGCGCGGGCGGCGAGTTCCTTGCCGGTACCCGATTCTCCGAGGATCAGCACAGTGGCGTCGGTCGGCGCCACCTTGTCGATACGGCGGAATAGATCACACATCGCCGGAGATTCACCGATCATGCCATTGACCGGGTAACTCTTCTCCAGCTCAGATTTCATGGCTGCCTGCTGGCGTAGGTTACGGTCCTGCTTAATAGTGCGTTCGACCAACATCAGCAGTTCTTCATGATCGAAGGGTTTGGCGATGTAGTCGATGGCACCCAGCTTCATGGCGTCGACCGCCGAACGGATGCTGGCGTAGCTGGTCATGAGCAGCACCGGCACCGGGGCGGCCCGCTTGATGATCTCGGTGCCCGGCGCGCCGGGCAGGCGTACATCGCTGATGATCAGGTCGAAGTCTAACAGTTTCTGCCCTGATTCCGCCTCTTCAATGGAGCCGGCTTCGGCGACCAGGTAGCCGTTACGTTCGAGCAGCCGCTTTACCGCCCGGCGTATAACGCTTTCGTCTTCAATAACTAATATTCTGCTCATGATGCCGTTGCGATGCCTTGGGTAGTTCGATAGTGACCCGGGTACCTTCACCGGGCTCCGAGGCGATACTGATAGCGCCTTGATGATCGGCGATGATCTTATAAGTCATCGCCAGTCCCAGTCCGGTCCCTTCGCCTGGGGGCTTGGTGGTGAAAAAGGGTTCGAAGATATAGGCCTGATTCTCCTCTGGAATACCCTCACCCCGGTCGATCACCTCGATGACCACCTGATCGTCCTGTTCATTCGCCCTCAAGCGCACCTCTTCACCGGCTGGGGAGGCATCGCAGGCGTTGGTCAGAAGATTGACCAGCACCTGGGAGAGTCCCTGGCGGTCTCCCTCCAGGACGAGTGAATCGGGACAGTCGTTGTGACAGCTGATCTGACGTCCGCTGTGGGTTAGCTTTACCAACCGGATAGCCTCATCGGCCACCTCGCGGACGCTGAAGCGTCGGATATCGGCGCCAATGCCACCGCTGCGGCTGAAGTTCATCAGGGTCTTGACAATAGTGGTGATGCGTTGGGTTTGCTGGAGAATCTCCTCAATACTCTCGCGTATCACTTCGGGCTCTTCCTCGTGTCGCAGATTCTGCGCCAGCGAGGCGATGCCGGTAACCGGATTGCCGATCTCGTGAGCCACACCGGCGGCCAGCCGGCCGATGGAGGCGAGGCGTTCACTGTGTGCCAGTTCGGCCTCCAGGGTCTCCAGGTTGGTCAGGTCCTCCATTAACATGACTTGGCTCGTACGTGCCTCCTCTATCCTGTGGTCCACCGGTACGGGGCCGGGGATCGCCGCCTTGTGCAGGTTGAACCAGCGCTTGCTGTTTTCGTAGTCCACTTCCAGATGGTGGATGTGTTCGTCGCTGGTGGAGGCGAAGCCGGCCAGCAGGTGGCCCCAGGGAGGCGGCAGGCGATGTAGGGGGATGCCGACGGCATCGCGGGCGCGCAAACCGGTCATTACCTCCATGGCCAGGTTCCAGATGGTTACTGTGCGCAGCTTGTCGATGGTGCAGACACCCAGAGGCAGATCGAGCAGTACTTGGCGATGGTAGCGGCGCAGATTGTCCAGATCGGCGCTGAGGCCGCGCAGGCGGGAGCGGGAGTGCTCCAGTTGATCCTCGATGAAGCGCATGGAGTCGGCCAGCGCTGTCTGGGTGTGTGCGTCGAGTTGCAGGCGCCGGTTAATAATCATGTGCGCCAGCTGGGGTCCGAGCAGACCGGAGAGGTTACGCTCAATGCGCTCGCGTAGCCGCCGCAGCTGGGAGGGGCGAGTATCGTTGGGTGACAGACTGAGATCGCGCAGTGCCTGTTTCACTTCCCGCTCCGCCGCTTCGCCGCCCAGCATCTGCGCCAGCTGCTTGCTGAACTGGGCCGAGGAACCGGCGTTGACCATGCCGCCCAAAGGGATCATCGATTCGCTGCAGCAGGCGTTGGCCGACAGCTGTTCGCCCCGGCTCTGCTTGCCCACCAGCGAGCCGAGGACGAAGAGCAGACTGTTGGCGGTGAGCGACCAGAAGGTGGCGAACTGCCACTGATCCATGCCGGAAGCTACGCGCAGGGCGGGGATGTCGAACTCGATGCGGATGAAGCCGGAACTCTCTAACATGGGCAACAGTAGGGTGGCGGACCAGACGCTGATGCCACCCAACAGCCCGAGGATCAGGCCGAGCCGGTTGGCCCGCCGCCAATAGAGCAGTCCGACGATGCCCGGCAGGAACTGGGCCACCGCGACAAAGGAGATCAGACCGAGTTGGACCAGGCCTTGGTGCTCCTCCAGCAGTACATAGAAGCCGTAGCCGGCCATGATGATCAATGCGATCAGCAGTCGCCGCCCCAGCAGCAGCCAGCGGTAGAGATTGACCTGGGGGTCGGGGAAGTTGGTCGGCAACAGGATATGGTTGAGCGTCATGGACGACAGCGCCAGGGTGGTGACGATCATCATGGCGCTGGCCGAGGAGACGCCGCCGATGAAGGCCAGTACCGGCAGCCAGGAAGGGCCGGCCTCGATGCTGACGCCCAGTGCATAGTAGTCCGGATGCAGATTGAGTTGCAGTGTCTCGCCGGCCCAGAGAATCAGCGGGATCGGCAGGTTGATCAATAGCAGGAACAGGGGGAAGGCCCAGCTGGCGGTGCGCAGGGCCTTGGGCTCCAGGTTCTCGGTAAAGAGCATGTGGAACTGGCGCGGCAGCAGGAAAGCGGCGGCGAAGGCGAGCAGCAGCAGGGTGGCCCAGGGTCCCTCTCGCACCGGCTGGTAGAGCTTTTCAATCGCCTCGGGGTGAGTGTGCAGCCAGTCATCAAGGCCCTGCAGGCCGCCGAATACCGCGATCAGGGCTGTCGCTCCGATGCTCAACAGGGCCAGCAGTTTAACCGCCGATTCGAAGGCGATCGCCGCTACCAGACCGCGATGTTTTTCCCGGCTGGTGCTGTGACGGGCGCCGAACAGAATGGCGAATAGGATCAGGGTGATGCAGAACACCAGGGCCAGGCTGCGCGGCGCTTCCGACTGGCTGACCACCTGCATGGAGTCAGTCACCGCGCGGATCTGCAGGGCGATGTAGGGCAGGGTGCCAAGCAGCATAAAGAGGGTGACCAGGATGCCGGCCAGCTGGCTGCGGTAGCGGAAGGCGAACAGATCGGCCAGGGAGGTTAACTGGTACTCCTGGGTCAGCCGAAGGATCGGTTGCAGCAGCAGGGGAGAGAGGGCGAAAGCCAGTGTCACGCCCAGGTATATGCTGAGAAAGAGATAGCCTTGGGTCTGGGCGAAACCGACGCTGCCATAGTAGGTCCAGGAGGTGGCGTAGACACCCAGGGAGAAGACGTAGACCAGGGGGTGACGGATCAGCTTTTCCGGTAGACGGCCCCTGTCCGCCGCAAAGGCAATCAGAAACAGCAGCACCAGGTAGGCGAAGCCGATGCCGAAGAGCAGACCGAGATTATGGTTCATGCTTGCTGAGACTGACCCAGGCGGTGACGAGGATGATGAGGAGCCACAGTAGATAGGGGATATACCAGGGGCTCTCCGGTGTGGTCCACCAGATCATGACTGGGGCGGAGAATAGCAGCAGGATCAACAATCCCAGGGCCAGGGTGCGATCGAACTGACGCTCCGGAGGGGGTGTTTCACGCATGTGATGACCAATCCTCTGTTCAGGTGGTTGGAGGTCCGTCACTGGATCCCGAGACCTTCTACCCTAACAGGCGTTACTAAATGTAACAACTGACAAAGCCGGGTACCACCAGCACCGGGATAGTGGAGATAGGGCTATGGAGATATTCAGGTGAGGAGGCGTTGGTAAGGCGGGACTTCACACAAGCCAAGCCCTGAACAACTGAAAGCATATAGGGTAGTTGCAGCTGGCCCGAATGAAGCATTCGGGCCAGGTGATTGAGAAAACGGCTGGAATGAAGCGGTTAAATCCTATTTACGTTAATTCGCGAACTGATCAATCCGCAGGGTCGGCCCAACCCATCACAGCTGAAAAGGCCACCGATTCAGATTTGGCAGCGAATCTGCGCCTGCTCAAGCGAGCGTTATCCGACTGCGGCCTTCTGTCCGTTGATGTTATCGATCATCTCATTGAGTTTGGCGGCCAGCTCGGTCGGCTCGAACTTAGGCACATAGGCATCGGCGCCCACGCCCTTGCCCAGCGCCTGGTTGGCATCGGCCGAGAGGGAGGAGTGCATGATGATCGGGATATCGGAGAAGCGCTGATCCTCCTTGATCTTCTTGGTCAGCACATAGCCATCCATTTCCGGCATCTCCACATCGGTGAGGATCAGCTGTACAAAGTCGCTGGCCTTGTGTCCGGTTGTGGCGGCCCGTTCGGCGATTTCCTTAAGCTTGTTCCAGGCTTCCACACCATTGTTGGTGCCGATGTATTTCATTCCCATATGCTGCATGGTGCGGATGATCTGGTCGCGCGCCACGACGGAGTCGTCGGCGAAGAGCAGGGTGATATCGCCGTCTTTCATCGGCTGGATGCCATCGAAGATCTCGGGGGACTCACCGAAGCCGGAGGTTTGGCTGAGCACCATCTCCACGTCCATGATCATCACCAGCCGCTTATCCTTGAGTTCGGTGACCGCGGTTACCAGGCCGCCATGCTGCTGCGCCATCATTTCGGGCGGCACCTTGACATCTTCCCAGGCGAGACGCTCGATGGTGTCGACCGAATGGACCAGGAACCCCTGCACATGCTTGTTGTACTCAGTGACGATGAGGATTTCCGGCCTGTCTTCGGACTGCACGCC
>JASFJY010000164.1:0-6821 GCA_050119415.1 Chromatiales bacterium
GTTACAAGGGACGCATGGGCCTGCATGAATTGATGGAAGCCGACAGCGAATTGCAAAGACTCATTATGGCTAATCCCACACGTGACGAATTGGCCGAGTGCATAAAAGAGCATAAGATCAAGACGCTTTTTGATGACGGACTCGCACGGGTACTCGAGAGAAATACCACTATCGAAGAGGTATCGAGGGTGGTCAATTGGTGAATGGTATTTCTCATCCAGAGCCATAAATAGAGCAAATTAAATACCAGCAAAGAAGCGTGCAAGCCAGCTATCGAATAACAGAAAAATGGCCATAGAAGTCAAACCGCAAACAAGTGAGAGAAATCAGAACTTCGAGCTACGAAGTGTTCTGAAGGAATTTCAACGACAAAGAAAAGTCAATAACAAAGACGTTAGATTCTTTACCGAACAAATGGCTCTGTTGCTAGCTACAGGTACCAACCTTCATGTCAGCTTGCAGGCAGTAAAGGTGCAACTGCAAAATCCAGCAATGGTCCACTTGGTGGAGGAGATGATCGAGGACATAGAGCAGGGCAAACAATTCTCTCAGGCCCTGGCAAAACATCCACAGGCATTTTCTCAGACATATATCAACCTGATCGCGGCTAGTGAGAATGGTGGTTTCATGCACGAGGTGCTCGAACAACTGCTGGCGATGGAGGAGAAACGGGAGCAACTGCAGCGCGCCTTGTTCTCTTCACTCTCCTATCCGGTATTTTTGCTGATATTCGCGTTAGCTGTGGTTGTGTTTGTGTTGGTAGTGGTCTTTCCAAAGTTCGCTGAGATGTTTGCCTTGATAGAGGATCAGCTACCCAGCACCACGATCTTTCTCATGTCAACAAGTGACTTCTTTCTTCAGCAGTGGGTCTACCTATTGATCGGTATGCTGTTGACACTGATCGGCTTTAGGTATTGGGCGGTAACAGAATCAGGGCGTTATCGGCTGGATTGGACGAGGCTACACCTGCCCGGTATACGCACGATTTTCATACAGCTTTACCTCATGCAGTCCATGCGGGTGCTCAGCCTGTCACTGAGCAACGGTGTGAACATACTGGATGCCCTGCATTCCTGTAAGGACGTAGTACGCAACAGACTGTTTCAACATGTTATTGGCAAAGTAGAAGAGCAGGTAGAAGGGGGGGATGGCATTGCTTATGGATTCTGCAATATCACATTCATCCCCCCCATCGTTAAACAAATGATCACAACCGGTGAGGAGACCGGCAATCTGCCTAAGGTCATGGCAAGGTTGGCGGATTTCTATGAACGGGAACTCACCGGCCGCCTGCAGACCTTCTCAAGACTGGCTGAACCGGTCATGTTGCTGGTGATGGGCGTGGTAGTCGGTTTGTTGGTCAGTTCACTGATTCTGCCAATTTTTAAACTTTCGCGTGCTGTGGTTTAGAGAGTCAATACACGCTAAAGCTATACGACCGAAAGCCGATATTAAAGTATATTAAATCAATGGCTTAACAGTGTTTTTAGTCAAAACGAGGCAATTCGAAATGAAACGAAAAATGCAATCCAGACATCATGGTTTTACCTTGGTAGAACTATTGATCGTTGTGATTATTCTTGCGCTGTTGGCCGCAATCGTTGTGCCACAGTTTGCTTCATCATCAGATGATGCAAAGATCTCGTCACTGGATACCACACTGACCAATGTACGGACCGCACTCGATCTCTACTATCAACAGCACGGCGAATACCCAAGTGCAAATGCCGCAACGGGCGGGGTGGCTTGCGCACTAGGCACTGCAGGTGTAGGGGCCGCCGATTCTGCAGCAGCCTTTCTGGAACAGCTCTCTTATTACACCGATGAGAATGGTGCTGCGTGCAGTAATCAAAATGGTGGCGCATTCCCCTATGGGCCCTATTTAAAGAAACCTGAATTGTCTGACAACCCGATCAGTGGTGACAATACATTGGTTGTAGTGAACGCAGGCGACCTGAACCTCGTACCTCCTGCAAATACCGTTGCGGGCTGGCGTTTCGATAATATATCAGGCAAGTTCGTTGCCGATATCAATGATCCCGGCACGCAGGATCCTGACGGGAACGATTACTACACCCACTAATAAACTCGGCGGCTCGACGACGACACCCAACGTAAGCTGACCTGAGCAGATGGGTTAATCAACAGCAGGTCTCAGGGCATGAAAAATTCAAAAGGACTCAGTCTAATAGAACTGACCATGGTCATCGCCATACTGGGGATCACCGCACTCGTGGTGATCCCAAATCACTCATCTACGGACCCTCAAAAAATCGAGCTTGCCGCGGAAATCGTCGCCGAAGCAATGCGCTACGCCCGTAGTGAATCGATGCGCAGCGGAGAAATCCACGGCGTGCTGTTCGATATCGATGACGGGGAGTCCGGTGCAAAAGATATTCAGGTATTCAAAGCAGATCTGGCGGTCAGCCCGTTTGGCAATGCAGGCACACTCTATCATCCACTCAGCAAACAGCCCTATGACTTGTGGCTCGATAAAGGCGGCTTTACAAAAAACGTAAAGTTTTCCAGCACGGCCCACCCCTTCTCTTTCGAAGGGGTCGTCCAAGCAAAAAAACATATCTTTTTCACGGCCCAGGGCCTACCCGTTTATGTGACTGATGGCGTAATGAGTCGCTTCACCGGTGGTGAGATTTTACTGGCCTATGGCGGTCAAAGCCGGGTAATTTCCATTCAGCCCACCAGCGGACGTGTCGCAGTGGAGTGAAAGGTCAAATTGGACACGCCATGCGGATTAAAAGAGCGGATGGTTTCAGTTACACGGAAATGCTGTTGGCAACTTTTCTGATTGCCCTGGTACTAGTGCCCACACTTGAATCCCTGAGTAGCGGTATACAGGCCGGCAGTCTACACATCGCACGGGCAACAGAACACTACCGCTTGACCGGCAAGCTGGAAGAGGTCTTGGCTAGATCTTTTGCGGAACTGGAGCAGGAGGCTGATGCCGTGGCTAGCCCGACAACCATCGTGACGGCTTACTCTGACGCAGCGGGAACGCAAGGACGGAGACTGGTCTACCTGGCGCGCTATGACGGTGACAACGCGGATGCGGACAACGATCCTTTTACCGGCGCCGATGAGGGGCTGATATGGGCGCGCGTTCGACTCGAAGACTCGTCCGCTGAGATTCAGACCCTGATAAGCCAATAGGGTGAATAGACGTGTCCGGAAGAATCAACGTCGCACGGGGCATCAGCTATATCGAGTTGATGATAGCCCTATCCATGGGCGCTCTCCTGGTGGTGGGCCTTTCCGGCGTCGTAGGCATGGCGCTACAGACACAGGATTTGGCGCAGGCGAAGAGCAGCCTGACCCGACAGGCACAGGAAGCTATGCACAGACTGACCTGGGCTGTATCGCATAGCCGTCACCTCTTGCTACCCTTGAATGACAACCCGAAGACCAACTGGTCCGAGCATATCAGGGAAGAGACCGTTCCGGCCACGCCGCCAACAGACGGTAGTAGCAGATACTCCGCCGTACTTGCCGTCACCCTGCCGGTTGGCGTGGATTTGGATCTCAACGGCACGGCGGATGCTGACAATGACGGCGATGGCATGATCGATGAAGACATCGGCGCCGACAACAACTTCGATGGCGCGCCCGGCGTGCTCGGCATAGACGACAATGGCGATGGAACCGCGGACGATTCAAGCGATTTTTCCCCGAGTCAAGACAACGATGAAGACGATAGATCCACCGAAGACCACATGAACGGCCTTGACGATGACGCTGACGGTACGCTCGACGAGGATCTGCGCGCGGACACGAACAATGATGGCAAGTCCGGATTGATCGGTGTCGATGATGACCGGAACGGCTTCATCGATGAGGGTAATAAAAACGATGATGACGAAGACGGCAAGGAGGACGAAGATTGGTACGACTCGCTGGTGTTTTATCTCGAAAACGGCGTACTGAAAGAACGCATACCGGTACCCTGGGACATCAACAGTGACAGCAAGGTAACCGGTGCGGATTTCGTTATCAACACCCTGGCCGAGCAGGTTACCCGCTTTCGCGTGGTACGTATCCCGCAAGCGGAGCAACGCTACCAGCTCGTCGATCTCACCTTGGAACTCACTAATCCGCGCACTGGAGAGGTGGTCAGCCTGCAGACTCTGACCCGGGTCGGGGGTGGGTTGTGACGGGAGTCAGTGACCTCATGAGCGGGTTCAGACGCCAGCAGGGTTATATCATGCTGCCGGTGATGATCACGCTCGCGCTCGTCGCCACCATTGCTTTCATGATGACTCATGAAAGCAATGTCAACATCAAAACCCTTAACAACGATGTCGAGGCCAAACAGGCGGAATACGTGGCCCAGGCCGGACTGAACCATGCCCTGTGGCAAAGCGAACGGCAAGGCTGTGGGCCCTTCACTGATCTGACAAGCCGGCCATTGGCCGGTGACAGCTATAGCACCACACTCGCCACCGATCTGGGCAGCACCACCAGCCACACCCTCTTGGTCGACCAGGACACCTGGATTCGCAGCGATCTACCGACGGCCAACATGGCCACTGATAGTAAACTGCACATCCGATTCGAAGGGGGGATCATCGAACGGCCCATGTATCGCTATGACCTCTCCTCTATCGGGGCCAACACTTCGATTCTCTCCGCCACGGCCTGGTTTTATGTCACAAAAGAGCACCCGGAAGCTTCGGTTGACATCCATCGACTGACGGCGGACTGGAGCGACTCCGACGCCACCTGGGAGAGCATGGGTGACCAGATGGCCCCTAGCGTGCTGGCTACAATCCCACCCCAGCCGGTCGCGGGCGTCTGGGTTTCGGTCAATCTCACAGCCCAGGTACAGGCATGGGTCAACGGTCAAGCCAACTATGGCATCACCTTGAACAGCACCAGCGAAGGCATCCATGTCGATTACGCCAGCACAGAGGCGCCGCAACAGCCCTATTTGCAAGTGATTGCGGGCACGGCGTCTTCTTCGCCTGTGGCGCTGACAGCCGTCGGCACCCTGGCCAACGGTATAAGTCGCACCCTGCAGCGTGACAATATCACCCTCTATCAGCAGCCATCCGGCTTCGTCAGACTTCAGCCCGATGCGGCGCAGAGCAAGGATACCTATATCTATCAATGGTGGCCGGATGCGAACTATGGCGCGTCAAAAACGCTGGTGGCGGCCCATCAGAGCGCCTCTGTACGCCATACGCTGTTGCAGTTTGCCCTGGATCGCGTCCCTCCGGGGGCGAAGGTTAGCTCCGCCACCCTGGAGCTCTATTCCAATACCTCTTCCTGGGGCAGCACCACACTCGATATTCACCGAGTGGTGACCAGTTGGGAAGAAGGCAATCTGATCGCCAAGTCCGGATCCGGCACCAGTTGGATGGACCGTAAACCCATGACGCGCTGGATGAGTCCGGGCGGTGACTATGATCCCCAAACCATTGCCAGCGCCACGACACCCGGCGGGCCTGGGTGGGTCTCCTGGGACATTACCTCTCTCGTAGAGGGTTGGCTGTCCGGCCAAACACCCAATCACGGTTTGTTGGTGGCGCCGACCGTAAATAATCAAGGTGCGGAATTCGACAGCAGTGACTACACTGATCCGACAACCCATCCCAGACTGAGCATCAGCTACAGCTGCCCATGCGGTGAGGCCTGTTACACGCCACGGGGTTCGGGCAAGGTGGCGATGGTGGTGGACCTTCCAGGCGGTGATTTAGGGGCCAGTGATCAGAAGAGAAAAGCGCTGCTGGAATCCTGGGGCTATGTGGTGGATACCTATGACGACGATCTTCTCGGCTCGCTCAACAGCGGCGACTACGACCTGGTCTATATCTCCTGGTCAGCCCGGTCAATTACGGTCGGCGGTACGTTTACCAATGAACCCGTCGGTGTGGTCAGCGAGGAGGGTAAGGTAAACGACGAGCTTGGCATCGCCACCGGCTTCGCCTGGCCTGTCGGTAACAGCATCACCATCAGCGATAGCAGCCACTATATCACCCAGCCCTTTTCCCCGGGCGGCTTGAGGATCTATCAGGAGGACATGGAGGGGCTTGCGGTCTCGGGCAGCGAGGCGCCGGAAATGCAGACATTGGCTCATTGGGCAGGTAATGGCGCGCTGGTGACGCTGGACACCGGTGCGGCGCTGGCGGGTGGCGGCAGCGCGGCTGGTCGCCGAGTCATGTTGCCTTTTGGCCCCAGGGTTGACTGGGACCGGATCAACAACAACGGTCTGCAGATCATGCACCGGGCCATAGAGTGGGCTATGAACAAAGGGACGGTTGAGCAGGCTCTGTGGCTCTCCACGCTGGATGATGTCGCCTCTCCCAGCGGCGCGCCCGGACTCGATTCCTGGACCAATGCCGAGGCCATAGCATTTACCGATCCGAATCTTGTTTTTGAGCCCGGGCCCACCAATGGTACCTTCTCTTCGGTACTGAATATGGATAAGTTCAGCAAAAGTGGCGCTTCATCCATCGATGCCATGCATTATGTCGGCAGCAACCTGACGGTTGGCGGCGCCAACAGCGTGGATCTTCAAGTCGGTGATCTTCTGCTTTCGACCGCCGATGCCGATACCCTGACCAGCCTGAACTCCCTTACAGTAAATAAAGAGGATGTTTTTGTGTTTCGGCCAGAAACCCTGGGCGACTACAGTTCAGGCAGATTCATCTTCCTTATCGATGGCTCCCAGCTTCATTCAAACGACACTGTCGGTATTTCGCTGGTGGAAAAGGATACGCCGGTCGGTAGCGGTACGCTGACACAGGGCAGCTTTATCATGGCGATAAGCAGCTACAAGGATGTGATGGTTTTCATACCGGAAGACA
>JASFJY010000165.1:0-6794 GCA_050119415.1 Chromatiales bacterium
GACGCTGAGTTTCATCGAGCCGGCCGAGGATATCGAAGTGAGTGAGGCGAATGTCACCCTGCGCTGGGATGACAGCGATCCGGACAGCAACGCCAGCATTGCGCTCTACTACGACAACGATAGCTCAGGCGAAGATGGCGTAGAGATTGCGAGTGCGTTAGCGGAGGATGACGAGGGGGAGGGTGATCTCTTCAACTGGTCCATCGCTACATTGCCAAACGGGGACTACTGGGTCTATGGCGTCATCGACGACGACAACACCCGCTCGGTCGTCTACAACTCTGCAGTGATCACGGTCACCGGACGCGTGGAGGTGCCCGACCTCCTGGGTCTTGATCAGGCGACTGCGCAGAGCACGCTCACCGACGAGGGCCTGAGCGTCGGTACAGTCACCGAGGTCGAGAATGCGACAGCTCCGATAGGAGAGGTCATTGAGCAGGATCCTGCTTCGGGTACAGCCCTCCTTCCGGGAACGGAAGTCAATATGGTGGTATCTGCAGGCATACAAACGATTACGGATCTCTCTGCCCTTGCAGAATTGAACAAAGTAACTCTCCAGTGGACATCGGTTTCTGGAGCGGAGAGTTACAATATCTATCGCAAAACGGCGGCAGCAGATGCCTATGAGCTGATTGCGGCTGGACATGTTACGGATGACTGCGTCTATAGCGATTCAGGATCGATCCTGAATGTTCAATATAACTATGTGGTGACCTCGATAACCAACGGGATAGAGTCCGCTTATTCGAACGTGTCGAGTGCCACTATGACAGCGAGTGATAGTGATAATGACGGCATGTCGGATAGTTATGAAATTCGATACGGCCTGGACCCCAACGACAGTTCAGATGCCGACATCGATTCTGACGGTGACAATCTCACGAACCTGGAGGAGTATTTGTACAATACTGATCCATTTGCTGTGGATAGCGATAACGATGGAGTCCAGGATGACGTAGAAATAGCAGAAGGGAGAAATCCCAATTTCAATGAGGATCACTTACCCGGGCTTTTGGTAATCATAAGGTCATTGCTACTGGACTAGGGAAACTCTGATCGTGTTAAGTAAAATATTTATTCGTTAAGGAACAATGCCAATGAAAAATGTTATCAAGATAGTATTAATCACAACCTTAGCTGTGGCAGCGATGAATGCAAGGGCATATCAATGGGTTAGCGATGTTAACATCACGAAACTTGGCACATATCAACATAGCTTGTTTCATTATGTTTGGCTGTCAAGCGGTGAAGTTAGTGAGTGTCAGGAAGCGACCCCATCAAACCCAACGCTGCTTTTTTCTGAAGAAAGCACTGCGGGAAAATCTCTCCTGTCGGTATTAATGGCGGCAGTAGTATCTAAAGCCACTGTTGATGTTAAAGTAAATGGCTGTGATATCGTTGAGGTGCATCTAAAGTAAAAAATAAGCGGAGTCAAAAAGCATCACTCGCTCCTCTCAGTGCTTTTTGACTCCGATGCCTGCCTGGGATTGGTGGAATCAGTGGCTGATTACCACCCTGAAGCCCACTGACAACGCTACCTCTCCATGGAGGCATTACACAAACAGGATTTAGAGAATCAACTGACTGCATGAACTGCCGCCAGATCAAAAGTGCGAAAGGTTCTTGACACTACCTGACAGCGGTGATCATAAAATAATAGAAAACTACTTTAATATATATGCCGTAACCGACCTGATCGACTTTATTCACGATAACAGCCTCGAGCAACTTGAACAGGGATTCGACCTGCAGGCCAGCAAGGACCTAGGCGGTATTGGACAAGGGGTGATTTGGGAGTGGATTGATGGCGTTGAGAATGACGTGGTTTTTCAAGATTACAGCTCTGCACAAGTTGAGGGCACCTACACTAACCCAGCAACTCCACCGCCGCCTTGAGGTGGGGCGTGGTGCGCCCCTCATCCACCAGTCGCTCCAACTCCGCCAGTGTCATGAACTCACCTGCCTCGCTGTGCTCCGGATTGAGAGCCGGGATGGTCTCGGCTTGGGCGGAGTAGACCGCCACTAGCTCGTTCTCGATGGCGTCGTGGACGTGGACCTTGTCCACCAACTCCAGAGGCACCTCCAGGCCGAGGAACTCCCTGGTCGCCCGCTTAGCGGTGTCGTCGTAGCTCTCGTCGACGAAGACATGCTCGCCGACGGAGCTGGTCCAAACCCCAGGATAGAGCTCTAGGGCGGGGCTGCGTTGACGCACGTAATATTGGCCCGCGGCGTTGCGCACGATGGCGTGCATCGCCCGGTGGAGCAGGCCGCGGCGGTGGACCTCCTCGCTGGGGAGGGTGTCGATCACCCGGTCCTGCTCATCGATCACTCGCAGCTGCATGCCGAAGTCGCTCATTGTCGCGCACCCGTGGAAGCGGGGCTCTGGATCAGGCAGGGCCCCAGGTCACGGTCGAACTCGAAGCGCGGCAGCCCCTCGGTGTCCCAGTCGATGTCGACGATGGGGGTACCGGTGATGGGGCAGCCGGTGTCCTCGGAGAAGAAGGTGACCGCGCCATAGTCACCGCTGCCGCGCGCCTTCTCGAACAGGGTCGGGGCGTAGATCTTGTGGCCGTAGACCCGGTCGGTGTCCTGGTAGATCAGTTCCCAGGGACCGTCGATGTTCTCGCTCACATAGCCGCGGAAGGCGGCCTCCTTGCCGGCGTTCTCCTGCATCCTCGGATTGGCCTGTGTGGAGACAAAAAGGTAGTAGTTGTCGCCCCGGTGCAGCATGTAGGGCACCTCGACCTGGCGGTAGTACTGGGGCAGTTCCATGGGAGGCTCAAGACGCCAGCGGGTGAGGCTCTCATCCTCTGCCACCGCGTGGCCCACGGTGGGGCGGATAATCCCGCACTCGTCCTTGGACTTGGCGGAGAAGAGCATATGCCAGCGGCTGTCCTTGGGGTCCTGGATTACGAAGGGATCGCGCCAGGCCATGATGATGCCGTCGCCGTCGGTGATGTCGTAGCCGTGGCTCTCCTCGGGGCTCAGGATCACCTCAGGGACGGAGTAGTTGTGTCCGTCCCTGGAGCGGGCGAGGCCGATCTGCTGGGTCCAGTCCTCGTTGCCGCCGCTGCGACCGGTGATGAACATCAGGAACTCCTTCCGTCCCTTGGGGTCCTTGCGCAACATCACGCTGCTGGTCCAGATTACATGGTCCGGCCAGGTCCCCTTGGGCTGTGGCTCGATGGCAGGGCCCAGATCCTCCCAGCTCCTACCGCCGTCCTTGGAGATGGCGTGGCGGACGAAGGCGTGCTGGTGGCGGTCGTTGGGCCCGTAGCCCTCGGTGGGCGCGGAGAGGGCGTAGCGGTGCAGGGTCCCCTCATCCTCCACGATCCAGCTGTCCCAGATGTACTGCCCCTCGACGGCGTAGACGCCGGGGTTGTAGTCCGCCTCCACCACCGGCTGCATTGAGCAGGCGGGGAGCAGTGAGACGGCAAAGAGCAGGGCAGCGAGATGGAGTGGTGGGCGGCGCATGGTGGGTCTCCTTGGGTCCGTGTGGGAAGGAGTGCCCGAGGGCGCCGACAGAGAAAGGTGGGAGTGGGGGACCCGGCAAGCCGAGGTATTCCTAAGATCTCCATGCCAGCATTCCCAACCGGCGTTTCGAGCGTTTATGTTTTTGCTTGATGGTAGCTTATGGATTGAGGAACGCAAGTTACGTATCGGTATAGCGCATATCTAAATCCGCCGGTTGATCGATGTCCCAGATAACGCCACAGTCATCCACCGGGCATAAAACCACTTCATCTGGATAGGCTTCCAGAATGGCTTTGCCGCCCTCATCGCCTGTCATCTCAGCAAGCTGGGAGAACCATTGTTTGGAGAAACCGACCGGGTGGCCTCGACGTCCGGCATACTGAGTCACCGCGAGACTGGCGCCGGCCCGAAGTAGGGACAGGATTGCCTGGTGGCTGTCACTGGAAATAAAGGGCATATCCGCAAGCGCAACGATCCATCCATCCGCATCGGGCGTTGCTCGTACGCCCGTTGCCAGGCTCACTCCCATGCCCTGATCCTCATCGGGGGCATGGACGATTTCGCAGCCCATATCGGCAAGCATGGAGGCCAAGGCCTCGGACTCTGGCCGCACCACGGCAATTAGCCGGTCGCAAACTGGCAGCAGGCTGGCAGCCGCGGCCGCGGCCATGGGTCTGCCATCGGGCAAACCATAGAGGAGTTTGTCACCGCCAAAGCGCCGACCCGACCCCGCGGCAAGGAGCAGGCCGACTATCTCGGATTTAGTATGAGACACTATACTAGCCCTCCCCATGTGCTATGCCACACCGCGATCTGCCTTCACTGACGCTTGTCGTGGTTGCAGGCCCTGCGGTGTTAATACGCCGTTTCGAACCGCGGTCATCTCCGCCAGGATGGCTACTGCTATTTCAGGTGGTGTATGACTGCCGATCGGCAGGCCAACGGGACCGTGCAGCCGTTCCACCTCGGCCGGCGAGAGGTCGAAGTGTTGGACAAGGCGTTGGCGACGCCGTTGATTGTTAGCGGTAGAACCCAGGGCGCCCACATAGAAGGCCGGTGTCTTCAAGGCATCTATAAGCGCCATGTCATCCAGCTTTGGATCGTGCGACAAGGCGATCACAGCGCAGTGAGGATCAGGTTTCAGTTCAAGCACCGCATCGTCCGGCATGCAGGACATCATTGTTGTTTGCTCTTGATCCCACTGCTCGGCATACTCGCTGCGGGGGTCGCAGATAAAGACCTGGTAGTCAAGCGCCTGGGCCATTTGCGCAAGATAGCTGCTGATCTGTCCGGCGCCTATCAGCAAGAGCCGCCAGTGAGGTCCGTGAACGGTTGTCAGGGTATGACCGTCCCAACTCAATGTCTCTTCGCCGGAGGCCGCCTGCAACACACTGCCCATGCGGCCGACGCTGACTGTGCGTCGGACCAGTTGCCCTTGCGTAATGCGTTTGGCCAGTTCCTCCAACGTCGCACTCTCGGGGGCTGGCTCGATCAACAGTTCCATGGCGCCGCCGCAGGGCAGGCCGTGTCGGCGGGCATTCTCCTGAGTGACGCCGTAGCTCAGCTGGAACGGCTCGTTACCCCGAAACTCCTCGGTAGAGACCCGTTCGATCAAGTCCGATTCGATGCAACCGCCGGAGACCGATCCCACTAGCTGCCCGTCATGCCGCAGAATCATCCACGACCCGGGCTGTCGAGGGGCAGAACCCCAGGTTCTGGCCACGGTGACCAGGGCGAAGCGGTGTCCCGCAGCCGCCCAGCGTCGGGCTGCTGCCAAGACTTGGGTGTCCTGACTGTCCATGTCAGACCGCCAGCTCCGCGGTGCGCAACGGCATGCGGCGCAGGCGCTTGCCGGTGGCGGCGGCGATCGCATTGGCGAGAGCCGGCGCGAGCGGCGGGACCCCCGGTTCGCCGATGCCGGTCGGTGCCGCGCTGGAAGGCACTATATGGACCTCGACATGGGGCATCTCGTCGATGCGCAACAATGGGTAGGTATCGAAGTTGCCTTGCTCCACACGGCCCTCCTGGAGCCTGATCTCCTGGTGAAGTGCGGCACCCAGGGCAAAGCCGACACTCCCTTCGATCTGTGCGCGAATAATGTCGGGATTGACGGCCGTGCCGCAGTCGACCGCACAGACCACTCGATCCACCTTCACCGAACCGTCCTGCTTGACGCTGACCTCGGCCACCTGGGCCACGAAGGTGCGGAAAGACTCGTGTACGGCAACCCCGCGTCCGCGTCGTACACCCGCCTTGGCCTTGAGCGGCGCACCCCAACCGGCTTTGTCAGCAGCCAGCTTCAGTACCCCGGCGTGGCGTGGATGTTCGGCCAATAGTTCGAGGCGCCAGGCCACTGGATCCTTGCCGATCGTCGCCGCAATCTCGTCCAGGAAGGCCTCGGTGGAGAAGGCGGTATGGGTGGATCCCACCGACCGCCACCACTGCACGGGTACCGAATTATCTTCCGGTGTATGCAGCTCTACGCGCATGTTTGGGATCGCATAGGGCAGATTGGCCGCACCCTCCACAGACATGCCGTCGATGCCCTCCTTGATGCTCGATGCGAAGGGCGAGTCGGCGAGGATCGACTGGCCGACCAGGCGATGGCGCCAGCCTGCCAGTTGTCCCTGGTCATCGATGGCCGCTTCGAGCCTATGGTGGAAGAGGGGGCGGTAGAAGCCCGCGCGCATGTCGTCTTCCCGCAGCCAGATCAGCTTGACGGGCGCTCGGCCGTCAATCGTCTTGACGATATGCGCCGCTTCCAAGAGGTAATCCGCGTTTTTGTTGGCGCGCCGGCCGAAGCTACCCCCCGCATAGAGCATGTGGATTTTGACCTGCTCCGGCTTGATTGCGAAAAACTGAGCGAGGGCCTGCTGATCCGCGGTCTGCATCTGCTCACCGTTCCATACCTCGCACTCCTCTGCTGTCAGCCGAATGACACAATTCATCGGTTCCATCGCCGCGTGGGCCAGGTAGGGGAAGTCGTAGCTGGCACTCAGCACCTTGGCGGCGCCGGCCAGGGCCTGGTCGAATTCACCTTGCTGCCTGGCCACGATACCGGGGCTTTTGGCCATCTCTTGATAGCGTTCGAAGAGATCATCCGTCCCCTGTTTGAAGGCGTTCGCTTCATCCCAGGTCACCGCAAGGGCATCGCGACCTTTCTTGGCACTCCAGGTCTCCTTGGCCAGGACGGCGACACCCTGGGGAATCTGTACCACGTCAACCACGCCCTTGACCGCCTTCGCACGGGTGGCGTCGAAGGATTTCACCCGGGCGCCAAAGCGGGGTGGGTGAGCGACCAGGGCCACCAGCATGTGCGG
>JASFJY010000166.1:0-6793 GCA_050119415.1 Chromatiales bacterium
GGGCGATACCCCCCGCCAGCTGGCCCACCGCCTCCATCTTATGCAGCTGATTGAGCTGACGTTCCATGCGGCTGCGCTCCGCCTCGGCCCGCTTACGCTCACTGATATCGTTGAAGGTGACAACAGCTCCGGTAATGGCGTCCCCTTCATACATGGGGGATACCGTATAATCCACGGGGATCAGCAAGCCCTCCTTGTGCAGGAAACTCTCTCCCTCCTCACGCCGCCTCATGCCGTCGCCCAGGGTTTTCAGCAGGGCGTTCTCAGTGTCCGCCCGTTCATCGGGACTCCGCCGAGCGGTCAGATCGAGCCACGGCCTGCCCAACATCTCCGACGCCTCCCGGCCCAGAATCCACTCGCTCTCCGGGTTGGCAAAGGTCACCGTGCCCGCGCAGTCGACCACCACACAGCCCTCACCCATGGTGCGGGTAATGTTGCTGAGAAACGCCTCCTGCTGTCTCAGCTGATCGCGCGTCTCGGTCAACAGGTCCCAGTGACGGCGCAGCTGATGCAACAAATAGAGCGTACTGCCGGCCAGTAGCAGAAAACCACCCAGATGTGTGAAAAAAACCCACTGCCGGTGGCCGGCCTGTTCGGCATGGATCGGGCGCGCATCGACGGTCACACTGATACCGCCCCGCAAATCACCGACTTTGTTATCATCGTAGCCGTGGCAAGCCAGGCAATGCTCCTGCATGAAGACCGGCCCGATATAGCGGAAAAGTGGCACGGCTTGGCTATCTTGTTGTTCGAAAAAGTAATCCTGCGGCCGCCTGAAACCCGCCAGAGCCCGGCTTTCCCAGGGATCGGCCAGATTCTGAGGATTCCTGGGACGGCTTGAAACCACCCGATACTCGATATCCGCCATAATCTGACGCTTGAAGACCCCCGGATCGTTATGCATCAGCAAGGGATTGATCTTGGTTTGGCGGACCATTTCGTACATGATCCGCCCCCTTTCTCTAGCGATATCGCTGACCGCATGCTCCAGTCGATTCAAATTCCAAAACAGAGAGAGGCCACTAATCGCCAACCAGGAGAGCAGCGGCAGCGACCAGTAGTAGCGGCTCTTTAAAAAGCGGATCAGCATTCCCTCGCCTCACGCGACTTGTTAGAGCCTGTTAACAGACCCTAGGGAATCAACACCAGCTTACCCTGGGTATGCCCCAGCTCGATGCGCCGGTGGGCCTCCGCGGCCTGCTCTAGCGGTAGGCTCTCAGCCAGGGTGATCTTGAGGTTGCCGCTGTCGATGAATTCGGAACAGTTACCGAGAATGGCCATCTGATCGGCCCGCGCCTGGGGCAGATCACGCAGCATCGGCGTCAGCATCAGGGTAAAACCGATACGCAGATTGCGCAGCCTTGCCTCTTTCCAGTCCACATCAGGACCGGGATCGAGCAGGGTCACCAGATCGCCATAGTGTGCCGTGGCGGGAATCGACTGCTTGAACACCTCGGGTCCGACCGTGTCGAGCACCACATCGGCACCCTGCCCCTGGGTGTGCCGCAGCACCGCTTCAACGAAATTCTCCTCCCGGTAGTTGACCACAATGTCGGCCCCCAGACCGCGCACGAAGTCGGCCTTTTCCGTGGAACTGACGGTGGTGATGACCCGCGCACCCTCCTGCTTGGCGAGTTGGATGGCCACATGACCGACGCCACCCGCTCCGGCATGCACCAGCAGGGTCTGTCCCTCGGTCAGATGGGCACGCCCGAACAGGGCCTCCCAAGCGGTGATCAGCACCAGCGGAGCCGCCGCGGCATGGGCGAAATCGATGGAGGCCGGTTTTCGACAGCAGACCGACTCTTCCAGCACCACCTGCTCGGCGTAGTTGCCCTGCAGTCCGCCCAGACCGCCATGACAGAACCAGACCTCGTCGCCCTCACGGAAGGTGCTCGCCTCTGTTCCCGTCTCAACGACCACGCCGGCGCCGTCACAGCCCAGGATGGCGGGTAGCCCGTCGGGCATGAAGACCCCGCGGTCGCGAAGTTTGGTGTCGACCGGATTGACCCCGGCGGCCGCCAGCTTCACCCGGATCTGGCTAGGCGAGGTAATCTGCGGATCCGGCAGGTTCTCGAGTTTGAGCACCTCCGGCCCACCGGTCTCTCTCATGATAATGGCTTGCATCAATCTCCTCCTGCGCCGACTTCGTCTAATCGATTTCCCTTTCGCCGCGAAACGGTCTGTTTAACCCGTGGGACGTTTGTCACCGATCGGGGCCAACAGAGCATAGACCATCCAGGCGAACCAAGAGACGAAGAGCACCGCCAACACCCAGAACAGCTTCTCCGCTCCGTTGGTTTTCTGCGAACGCAGGATCAGTAGAATGGGTAACAACCAAATGAACGCAGCCACAGCGAGCGCCCCTGCTCCCAATCCCAGCAATGTCTGCATGCCTGCTCCCCGGACCCGGCACTCAGCAGCCGGGTTTGGCCCTGAATATAAAAATTAAGTTTGAAGCCCCCATGCACAATCTGCAAGCAATCATTTCGCAGCAAACGGCCCTCAAGCGGTGTCGCGACTGTCCCAGCATGCAGGGCCCTGTCGTCGTCGGCGATCCGCTAGGCTCGATGGTCGCGAGGTCGATCTCATCGCGCTATCCCACCCCTCCGGCGCCTCCACCTGGCACCGTACCGAGCCAGGCAAAAGGCTGCCGCAGACGACGCTGACAATGATCGGGCGCCACCCGGCCTGGCTCGAGGCAAGACGAGGCTGAATAACCCGCCGCGATTTCCTGTTTGAGATAGACCGTAAATCACCCAAAATAGGCGCGGCCCGAATGCTTCACCCGAGAACGCAATGATGCGCCGGGAGCGTCGTTCAGATGTGGATTTGCCATTGAATTAATAGCAAGCTATTGATGATTGAGCAAATACCTTAATATAATTTCTTTGTTAAACGACCAGGTGAAACATTCGGACCAGGTCAATCAGTGAGGAGCGGCACATGTCGGAAGAAGTCGGCAAGTTCACCATACATCTAGAACAGGAAGAGGATTACGCCTTCCGGGTAAAATTCGATCTAAAAAAAGCAGACGACGTCCTCATGGACGAACCGCCGCCCCTGGGTGAGCGCAACGGCCCCAATGCTTCGCGCCTGCTGGCCGCGGCGGCCGCCAACTGTCTTAGCGCCAGCTTGATGTTCTGCCTCGCCAGGGAAGATGTGCCAGCCCATTCGGTAAAAAGCGAGGCCACCTGCGCCATGGTACGCAACGACAAGAAGCAGTTACGCGTGGGGCGTATCGATGTGCGCATTACCGCCGGCGATGAGCTTCTGACCTCGAAAAAACGCGATCGCTGCCTGACTCTGTTCGAAGACTTCTGCGTGGTCACCGCCAGCATCCGACAGGGTATTCCTGTAGGTGTGACGGTCTACAACGAATCGGGCGAGCTGCTACACCAGGCGGACGAGTGACCGGCAGGGCGCGCGACACCGAACCGGCCACCGCCGATAGTGCAGCCTGGCAGGTTATGCTCGATTTTCTCAGCGCCAGCTCCACTGATCCACTACACCCCATGAGAGCCTAATTTCGCTTCAGCGCAGCGGGCCATATAGTAGGAGAACGAGAGCGAAAGCAGGGTCAGAATCAGGGACACCACCACCGAGACCGGTAGCCACAACTGACGCTGGTCGGCGCGATAACGCTCCATATCATCCGAGAACATCACCGCCAGCAGGAAATAGCGTTGGGCGAAGCTATGAGTACCATAATTTAGGGTGCGAAACATAAACGCCCCCTGCGGCGTCTCGATCCTGCCCGTCCCCTTCTGCACCATCTGTCGCCAAGCCAACGGATAGCGCTTGTCGAACCGATAGTCCGTATCGTCCTGCAGCTGGAACATGAAACCCCACTCCTGCGATTTGTGAAAGCCTCGCAGATAGTACCCCGAAGATTCAATCATAAGCAGATGGCTGTGGGAGAATCCGGAGTAATGCGCCAGATCTTCGATGATGTACTCGGCCAGTACATTCACCAGCACCATCCCCCTGCGTTCGCCTCGACTGTTGGTCACCGGCGCCGCCAATCGCAGCATCGGTTTGTAAGGACGATCGATCTCACCGTGCTCGATGTTCAGATCGATCGGTGAAGCATAGATATGACCGGCCGGCAGGGTTATGGCTTCCTTGAAGTAGTAACGATGCGATTTGTCCTGCAACTGACTATCGCTGACCCGGGTCGCGCCCTGCGGGGTCAGATTGATCCTCAGACGCTCCTTTCCCTGACTATCCAGCCAGCGGATCTGATCGTAGCGCCGCAAGATCGCGGCATGCACCTCCCACTCTGCGGCCAGACGATCGAGTCGATCCGCTGTCAATTCGTCGAGAGCCGCTTTGAGTGTGGGGCTGTTTGCCAACAGAAGGAGATCACTGTGCAGATTGTTGCGCTCCCTCTTGAAGGTTAACGAGGCCGCATCCAACCCCCTCTCCGCCTGCATCACCCATTGCGTCCACTGCTGATCATTCAGCATGGTATAGGCGCGCCATATGATGCCATTGACGATCACCAACAGTGGCAACAGCAAGACAAGAGCGGTGCGTAATTGCAGTGTGAACTGAATTATTTTGCTTGTTGTCTGGATCATTCGGCTTCCCTGCATTTTCTAAGTATCGAGCTTGTCGAGGGACTGAATCCGCTTCGCTAGCCTAATGAATAGCTCAGAATCCCTCTATGCCAAAGTCATCAGCCCTTTAAGCTCGCTATTCCGGGTAGGCGACGCCGGTACCGCCAAGCCCGCAGTAACCGGCTGGATGCTTGGCCAGGTACTGCTGATGATAGGCCTCGGCAAAATAGAAGCTAGGCGCCGGCAGGATCTCTGTAGTGATTGGCGCGCCGGTGGTCTGCTGCAGGGCATGCTGATAGTGATCGCGAGAAGCGCTCGCCGCCGCCCATTGCGCCTCATCGAAGGTGTAGATGGCCGAACGGTACTGGGTCCCCACATCATTACCCTGGCGCATGACCTGGGTGGGATCGTGTCCCTCCCAGAAGGCCTTCAACAAGGCCTGATAGTCGATCAACGCAGGGTCGAACACCACCCTCACCACCTCGGCATGTCCTGTCATACCGGTACAGACCTCTTCATAGGTCGGATTGGGGGTAAAGCCGCCGGCGTAACCAACAGCGGTGGCGTAGACCCCCGGAAGCTGCCAGAAGCGTCGCTCGGCACCCCAGAAACAGCCCATGCCGAAAATGGCCGTCTGCAGGCCTTCGGCAAAAGGGCCGGCCAGGGGATTTCCACTGACGAAGTGGGCCGCAGGCGGCTGGATCGCCTCGGGCCGCCCGGGCAAGGCATCTTCCTTCGATGGCAAAGCGGTTTTGTGTCCCAATCCAAACATCGCAATCTCCACAGGCTGGTTGCGTGTGCTCTCCAGGTCTGTGGTGGACTATAGCGCGCTTGCGGGGTGAGGTTACCCCACAAACTTCAGATGATTGAGCAAATACCGCAGCTGGACGGCAAGACCGGCGCGAGGGCGCGTTCAGCGCCGGTCGGTACACTTTGCACTTAGCTTATATTTTGTGAATAAATGACAAAAACCGTAAGTCTAGATCAGAAAATAGATATAGGCCCCCATACCTACGGCAGCCAGAGCCAACAGAGCGACAATCCTACCCGTGGAGCTCTTGCTGTTCTGCTCCGTGAGGGATTGATGCGCCAAATGCTGATCGAGCAGATTTTCAACCGTCTCGGTGGCCACCGAATTCGCGATCTCCTCGGCCACATAGGTCGCGGTTTCGCGTACTTGCCCCTCGAGGGATCCTTCAGTCACCACGCGGATGTGGTCGACCATTTCATTCTTGTCAGGCACCTGCTTGAGAATTTGCTTTTCGCTGTCTCTGAGCCGTTGTGCGAAGTCGTTCGCAACCTCGGTGATCTGCTCGTAGACACTCTTCTCTATCAACCCCGCCACAGTGCGTTGGTTGAGCTGACGCACGAAGTTTTCCAGATCGCTGTTGACCTGTTTCACCACTTGCCTGCGTAGGGTATTCGTGTTGATCTCGGGCGGCTCGAAGGCGGCCAAGCGTCGCTCCACCAGGCGTCCCACCAGGGCTTCCAGGTGTTCGTCCAGATAGGCGCCGACCGCTGTATCAACCCGCTCGGCCAACAGCTGCTCCACCCTTTGCTCGGCCACCTGCTCGGCTCGCCGTATGGCGGCTTGAGTAAGGTTTTCCCCCGCCACTTCGGCGGCGATGCGCCGCACGGCCGCTTCGTCGAGGCCGGCCGGAGCCGCGGACATGGTTGCCACGGGCTCCACCGCAACGACCTCCACAGCCTCGACAGGTACGCTCACCGATTGGGCAGCTTCATTGTCCACAACCTCCTGCTGATGTTGATCAATCATATCGATGATCTCCCCCAGGCTCTGGTCGGTGGGTGGCTTGGCCAAGATGCCCAACGCCCCGTGATCGACGGCCGCCTGCACATACTCGTCACCCTCGTTGGCGGTACACATCACCACCGGCGTGGATATGAAGCGAGGATCCTTTTTGATCTCCGTAATGGTCTCAAGCCCATCCATACCATCCATCAGAAAGTCGACGAAAATTGCGTCCGGAGTGAATGTCCGGAGCTGTTCCAGGGCCTGTTCGCCCGACTCCGCCATCTCAACCTGGTCGAATCCGTTTTTTTTCAGCAACCGACTCAAGACGATTCGAGCTGACTTGGAGTCATCCACCAAAAATGCCTGTTTCAACATGCGATACTCTCAAATTAAAAACTTTTTTCAACGAGTTGCCCCATACAGGGAGAATGATTCGCCTACCATCCTACGGCACACTATAATTGGCGACCATTTT
>JASFJY010000167.1:0-6790 GCA_050119415.1 Chromatiales bacterium
ATCGGCGAAGTTAGACCAGCTATTGAACGAACAATGGGCATTAATGAACGATGCGTTGCTTCAGGGCAATCATAAGCTGGCCTCAGACTTCATAATTGACTATGAAAAAGAGTCCTATGCTGAGGTTTTTTATCTTCTACTTCCTAGTATTACATCAATCATTCAGAGTTATTCGGATTTTCAGGCGATCAAAATACGCAGTAATTATGCGAGCTTTATTCTTAATCGAGATATCGATGGGATAGATAGGGCGTTTATTGTAACTTACATGCTTGATGCAAATGGAGTGTGGCGGTTGTCAGGTTTGTAATTAAATATCCAATAAAGCTGTATATTATGTATAAGAATACTAATAAATAGTCTACATGTAAAATAAATAATACTGTGATGTATTACATGGAAAATGATTCTTAGAAAAGGACTCAGGTAATGTGCCGTTATCTATTTATCGCTCTGTTTATAATGGGCTTTGTATGTGCGAAACCAGCAACTGCATATGAGTGGAAAGCGCATATGAAATTATCACGAATATCAGCTCAACGATCGATCTTGTCAAATGATAAATTTATGGACGATATTGGACTAGAAAGGTTGAGTTTTAAACAATATGAAATGGATAAAAAACAATGCGACTCATTAACATATAGAAATAATTACCTTGACTTTATCTATTGTGGATCAATGCAAGAGGATTCTTCACCAAGGCCACTTGCTCATTTCTATGATCCTATAAATGATATTGCACTAGACCCAAATAGAGATGGAGTGCCATTAACTAGTACACATCCTACTCCTAATTGGGCATTAGAAGATCGCGAGCCTGCAACACTAACTGTTCAAATTATAGAAGAGCTTGAAATAGAAGTGCTTGAACAAGAAAATTCCCTAAAAGATGCATATAGTTATTACAAGAGATCTCTCACAGAAAGAAGAAAAATAAACAGAGAAGAAAATAAGTATACTTTTTTTAAAACCCTTGGTATGGTTGTTCATTTGCTTCATGATATGGCGCAACCAGAACATGTAAGAAATGATCAACATTTTCCATATTTAGAGATATTTAAAAGTAAATATGAGCAGTACTTGGAAGACGAAATTAATAAGTTGGATTTAAGTCAATATAACTACGCACGTATTGACTATGAATGGTTTTGGAAAGCGAGAACACTGTGGGAAGATGACTTGTTTGATAAAATAGGGTTGTCAGAATTCACTAATAAAAATTTTGTGAGTAACGATACAAACTTTCTTATAACGCCTTCTGGGGAATTTTCAACAAGACAATATTCAGAGCCGTTGCCGATAGAAAGTAACATGACTGAAGTGATGAATTTCGGCATAAAAGATCAGGCAAGTGATATATTTAATGATCCATCCTTACATGGCGAAGTATGGTTTGTTAGTACAGAAGTACAAGATGAGTATTTAAAATTAATAAACCCAGGAGGTAGTGATAATATCTCTATAAATAATCGGGCAAGTGCTTTAAATGTTTTCGCGAATGACCTTTTAGATATTAAAAAAATAATGCACTGCCCAATAGCATTTAGTGTAAATGAAGCAACATTTGAAAGTGCTGTGGAGTATTTGCTACCTAGGGCTATTTCGTATGGCACTGGATTGATTGACTATTTTTTTCGTGGTCATATAGATGTTGAAGATGTGTCCGTTTCAAAGGAGCTTGGTTCAGTCATACAAGTCAGTCTTACTGTGAAAAATACAACTAGTAGAGATAATCCAGATGGCGAAGCATTTGTATTTGATGAAGGTAGATTTTCACTTTATTATGATATAGGCAGCGATGGAGTTCGGGGTAATGCGCAAATTGACAGTAACTACTATAGCGCAGATCTCACAACAGCCATGGATGACCAGGATACACGAAAGCTTGTTTTTACTATTCCGGTCACAGCTCAATGGAATCGTAGTAAGCCTCTGACTCTGGTATTTGATGGAATAATAGGTTATGAGAGGGGTATAGCTACAAAGGTTTTTTATCCAGATCCATTACTTGCTATAAATATTAATGGTTATGAAGGTGAATCATCCGTCGAAAATCGAATAAACATATATAAGTCATATGATCTTGGATATAGTTGGGATTACAGTAGTATTATCGCGATTCCTGTAACAGATAGCACCCTAACAACTGATAATAGATTAATCGTACAGAATGCAATTAACCTAGGAGAAGGAGAACTCCTTTTGGTAATCAGTTATTTGGACTATCTGGATGAAAACGGTCAACTGAGCATGGGTGATTCAACAGCTCAAACTATAAGAAGCGAAGATTACGGACAGACATGGGAGGCAGTCAGTTTTGATTGGTCACCGCTATTCGCAGGTTCAGGAAATGTTTTTGACGCATCTGCCATATTTAGAAGTGCTGTATATACCGGTGATACAGGTTTGGCCGCATTGCGAGTTCAACAGCCTGATTCAGAAATGGATCCGACTGTAACAATAAGGAAATTCGAGTTGTTTACTTCTTCAGATCTAGGACTACCTGGAAGTTGGTATGGGGCGGGAGGATTAGGTACAGGTGGTGAACCCGAGATTGATTATCTGGGAGCTGATTCATATATATTTACTGGTCTTCTTAGCGACAGTGAAGGTGCGGAAAAATATACAACCGACTCTATTATTTC
The DNA here is from genome assembly GCA_050119415.1 of Chromatiales bacterium. Lineage (GTDB taxonomy): Bacteria > Pseudomonadota > Gammaproteobacteria > Chromatiales > Chromatiaceae > Thiodiazotropha. The sequence continues at coordinate 2,649 of JASFJY010000167.1, forward strand.
AAGAACTGACGATGGTGGTTATAGTTTTTATCCTTTAACTGAGATTAACCCATTATGTAGCGACACTTCGACAAGGGCATGTGAACAGCACATGATAAACATGGGCGACAATCGAATTCTTGGCTGGTTACGGACGAATCATAACAATATTCAAGATTATTTGAACAATGACTCGCTATATATATCAGAAGATGGAGGTTTAAGCTGGCAATACTATTCAACTGTACCATTTTCAAGTACTTGTTTTGAGTTCAATGCCCGTGAAGGTATGATTGAAGACATTATATTCATAGGAAAAACACCTAACGATAAAGAAGTATTGCTAGCACGTACAGAATGCCGCGAGGTAACTGAAGATCAAAATGGTAGTGTGCAGTTAGGGGCTATTACCGGTGCAGGACTCTTTGTAAGTAGTGATAGTGGTGCCCATTGGCGTGTGGTAAATCTACCTCCTACGTACAACCATGAAGATGTTTTTTTATATTTAGGGGATAATGGTGCTATTCCAGGCTTATATAGGCCTGAGAATTAAATACTGGCACACTGGCAGGATGGATTGCGGCGTTTGTCAAGATCGTTGTAGCATTCGCCATACTGCTTCTCTTCGAACTACTATGTCTTCATTACCGCTGGACTCAGATGGGTTTAACCTAAAGCTCTCAACTGGTTCCCAGTTTGGTGTCGAGCACTCCAGGGACCAGGATACTTGCGTTTTGCCTCTTAATGGACTGGCTTCCGTCGTTGCATGATTGTGCCATCCTCACCTTGATGGTGCTCACAGGCGTAACGAACCTTATTCAACAATGCCGATGCTTGTTTATAGCGCCATTGCACAAATTTATGTACACAGACACGTGCTTGCTTCAGGTCCTCGAAAGGCTCGGCAGGATAAGCGGGCGTGTTCATAAGCGGGGTGTACGTTGACGGTGCCGATGGGGTTAGGTTTTGCCAGGTCAAGGCGCCATCAGTTGAGATAGACCACGCTTGACCGAGAAAAGGCGTGTTGCTGCGTGGTGGTCAGGGCGGTTTTTCATCGAAAAGGGGATTTATACTTCCTGTACTCCCGCCTATGTTGCACGTTTAGACACCCTGGCGAGAAAATCATCGAGGGTTTGCCCGGGTTCCAGTACAAAACACTCACCGCTTTCAAGCAGGTTACTCATACGGTCGAGGCGGAAGTGGCGAAAGTCGTCGCGTAGTTCACACCAAGCGATCAGTGTCCAGGTTTGCCCCCAGTAGGCCAAGCCCAGCGGCCGCACCGTGCGCACCGACTTCTCTCCATCGGCCCGCTGATAGTGGAACTTTACCTTGCACTGATTGCGCACCGCCTGGCGCAGCAGGTGTAGCGCGTCGCTGACCGCCTCATCCGGGCCGTAGGGCGGTACCAGGATGGCGGTGCGCGATAACTCAGGTAGCAGCCGTTCAGGTAGCACCGCCTCGATACGTGCTACCGCCCGCTCAGCCGCTTCGGCAAGCACCGGTTCAGTCCAAACGCCAACCATGCGCACGCCCAGCAGCAGCGCCTCCAGCTCCTCCTCGTCGAACATCAATGGCGGCAGGCGGAAACCTTCCATCAGCCGGTAGCCGAGCCCAGTTTCGGCTATGATGGGGATGCCGGAGAGGGAGAGATCCTGGATGTCACGGTAGATAGTGCGTTCAGAGACCTCCAACAATTCCGCCAGGGCGTTCGCGGTCAGCCAGCGGTCGCTGCGCAGCTCCTGGGTGATGCGAAACAGGCGGTCGGCACGACGCAAGGCTATTTCCTGGCGCGCAGAGCGGTGTCCAGGGCCATGCCGACCCAGTGCCGCAGTTGCTCTGGATCTTCCTGGATGTCGGCGGGCACCGACCAGAAATTCATACGGGAGACCTTGCCCTTTGACTCATAGACAAACTGTTTGCCGCCCCCACGTTTGTAGAACTCCGAACTCTTGCTATCGGCCTTGAGATAGAGATCGCCGTCACCGGCGATGGCGAAGAAGAGTTCGTCGCTATAGAGACCGGCGCCACCGAACATCCGTTTTATGTGCAGTTGCGGCAGCCAGGCCAGCAAGTCTTTCAGATAGTCCAGGTACTCATCGCTGATTGCCATGGTTTTGTTCCAGGTTTGGTGATGATAGAAAGGTTACATGGAAACTATGCTGTAGGCACCCTACTGACAGCAGGGTGTCAGTAGTCCCCGGCTAATCTGGTGCCGGAATCACACACGAGGAGCTGAACATGAGTACAACACTCACCCCCAACCTGATGAGTGAAGACGTTAACAAATCTGTCACCTTCTACTGCGAGAATCTCGGTTTTAATTTTCTCGTCGGTATGGAGGTGGGAGGCGATAACCTGGACGCCATGGTGGAGAAATTCGCCGACGACGTGCCACTTCAATGGGCCATGCTCGGACGGGGCGATGACAAACTGATGTTTCAGTCGCGTGCTTCACTGAGCAGTGAATGCGAAGCTATGAGCGGTTTGGCGGTGGCTATTAGCGGAGCGCTTTACATTGAAGTGGCCGATCTCGATAGCCTGTTGTCTGCGCTTGACGGAAAGGTGGAGACGGTGCTTGCCGAGCACACCACCTTCTACGGCATGCGGGAGCTATGGATTAGGGACAACAATGGCTACATCCTTGTTCTAGCGCAAAAAGTTGCTTAGAGACTATCTCGTGATTCCGCGTGCAGCAGGTTAAGTGTAAACGGGATTGTGAGAGAGGTTCTAGTCAAAATCATGCATTAAGGAAACTACTGTGACGCTTTAGTATTGGGTCCGGGCGGCCATAACATTGAGGCGGTCTGCCGTAGACCCGAGTGATATTTGGAGAGTCAAATCGAGGAGGAGCAATGGATAAACCTGTCATTAATATCGCGGACATCGAATTGCAACCGCGTCCCGCCGCATTCGCGGCGAGCGGCGAGGCGGCGGAACGTTTCGATGCCCGCATTGGCCAGATCGCACCGCTGATCGGTGCGCGCCAGCTTGGCTACAACGTCACCGCCGTACCGCCGGGAAAGCGCGCATTCCCCTTCCACAACCATCGGGTCAACGAGGAGATGTTCTTTATCCTAGAAGGTAGTGGCGAGTTGCGTTATGGTGAGAACACCTATCCAGTGCACCCTGGAGATGTCATTGCCTGTCCGGCCGGTGACAAGAGGCGGGCCCACAGCATACTCAACAGCGGCGACGTCGAGCTTCGCTACCTGGCAGTCAGCACCAAGCTCTCGCCCGAGGTCGCCGAGTACCCCGACTCGGGTAAATTCGGTGTGTTGGCCCAGTTCGCAGACGAGAGTGGGAGTGAACCGCGCATGTTCTACCATATCGACCGTGAGGGCGAGGGCCTGGACTACTGGGAGGGGGAGTGAGCGCGAATGGCTGAGAAAAAGCGCTGCGCATGGGTCGGTGACGAGCCCATCTATAGAGCCTACCATGATAAGGAATGGGGTGTTCCCTGCCGGGATGACTGGGCCCTGTTCGAACTGCTGATACTTGAGGGAGCGCAGGCGGGTCTCTCCTGGATCACTATCCTGAAGAAACGCGATAACTACCGGCGTCTGTTCGATAACTTTGATGCGGCCAAGATCGCACGCTATACACCAAAGAAGATCGAGCGTCTGCTGCAGGATCCGGGCATAGTGCGCAATCGCCTCAAGGTCGAATCAACAGTGATTAACGCCCGCGCCTTCCTCGATCTGCAGCGGGAGCCGGGTGGTTTCAGCGGTTTTATATGGAGTTTCGTGGATGGCGAACCGATCAGGAATCATCCGTGCAGCCTCGAGGAGGTGCCGGTCTCAACTGCTGAGTCGGATGCACTGTCTAAGGCATTAAAAAAGCGCGGATTCAAATTCGTCGGTACGACCATCTGCTATGCTTTCATGCAGGCGGCAGGATTGGTGGATGATCACACGATAGACTGCTTTCGCCATAGCCCCCCCTAATTGCGAAGCTAGTCAGCGTCGAGCCGGAATATATCGGCCTCCACACACCTATTAACTAATTGGTCAAAGCTTGCTTAATACACACCAGCAATCCTCCGTGGCTTACGATATCTCCAGCAAGCTGCCGGCTACCATCGAGTGGGAGTAACCAGGATTTTTAAGGCACTGATTTATAACAATTAAATCAATCTAATTAATAATATAATCGGCATCATCAAT
>JASFJY010000168.1:0-6784 GCA_050119415.1 Chromatiales bacterium
CAGCAGGACGTCATCTCTTGCCCTCCGTGGTGTGCTATACCAAAGCCGGTATTCTGGTAGGCCACGACGCCAAGGCGGGAGAGGCTGAGGATCCCCTCAATACCATCTCGTCGGCCAAACGGCTGATCGGTCGTGGCGTGAACGACATCAAGACCCTCGGCAGCCGGTTGCCCTACCGCTTCACTCAGGAACACACCACGGTGCCGAGGATTCAGACTGAGCTTGGCGACATCAGTCCTATCGAGGTCTCCTCCGAGGTGTTGAAGGTGCTGGCGCAAAGGGCCGAGGCGAGCCTGGGCGGAAATCTGGCCGGCGTGGTCATCACCGTGCCGGCCTACTTCGACGAAGCTCAGCGGCAGGCCACCAAGGATGCCGCCAGGCTGGCTGGTCTGCATGTCTTTCGTCTGCTTAACGAACCCACCGCCGCCGCTGTCGCTTACGGGCTCGACAAAGAGGCGGAGGGGGTGCATGCCATCTATGACCTGGGTGGCGGAACCTTCGACATCTCCATCCTGCGCCTCAACAAGGGGGTTTTCGAAGTGATGGCCACCGGCGGCGATTCCGCCCTGGGCGGTGACGACTTCGACCGCGCCCTGGCCGAGTGGATCATGCAGCAGGCTGGCATCGCCGAGGATGCCGACCATGCCCAGCTCAAACGGCTGCTCAACGCCGCCTGCGCCGCCAAGGAGGCCCTCACTGAGGCCGAAGAGACTAGCGTCGCCGTCACCCTGGCCGGGGGGGGCGAATGGCGGGGCAGCCTGTCACGGCAGCAGTTCAACGAACTGATCGAGCCCCTTATCAAGAAGACCCTAATGGCCTGCCGCAGAGCCTTGCGCGATGCGGGCGTTACCGCGGATGAGGTCCACGATGTGGTGATGGTCGGCGGCTCCACCCGGGTGCCGCGGGTGCGCGAATTGGTCGGTAAGCTGTTCGGTAGCGAGCCTCTGGTCGACATCGATCCAGACCGGGTGGTGGCCATCGGCGCCGCCATCCAGGCCGATATCCTGGCCGGCAACAAGCCGGAGGGTGAGATGCTGCTGCTTGACGTCATCCCGCTTTCCCTCGGTATCGAGACCATGGGCGGTCTGAGCGAGAAGCTGGTCGGCCGCAACACCACCATCCCGGTGGCCCGCGCCCAGGAGTTTACCACCTTCAAGGACGGCCAGACCGCCATCGCCATCCACGTGGTGCAGGGTGAACGCGAACTGGTGGCCGACTGCCGTTCCCTGGCCCGCTTCGAACTGCGCGGCATCCCCCCCATGGTGGCCGGCGCCGCCCGCATCCGGGTCACCTTCGCGGTGGACGCGGACGGCCTGTTAAGCGTCAGCGCACGTGAGATGGCCAGCGGTGTGCAGGCCAGCATCGAGGTCAAGCCCTCCTACGGTCTTACCGATAACGAGATCGAGACCATGCTGAAGGAGTCCATCGCCCATGCCGGCGAGGATAAGCTGGCGCGTAGCCTGCGCGAACAGCAGGTGGAGGCGATGCGTACCATCGAAGCACTGGAGGCGGCACTGGCCGACGACGGCGAGCGCCTGCTCGACAGCGACGAGCGACGGCGGATCGAGACGGCCCTGGAGGCACTGCGGGCCCTGGCCCAGGGTGACGACCAGCAGGCGATCAAGGCGGGCATCGAAAAGCTGGAGCGGGTCTGCGGTTTCTACGTCGAGCGGCGCATGAACCAGAGCGTCCAGCAGGCCATGTCGGGCCACAAGGTCGACGAATTTGAATAACCCAGGATCCATACCCATGACACAAATCATCTTCCTGCCCCATGAAGAGATCTGCCCCGAAGGCGCCGTCATCGAGGTGGAGCCGGGCATCACCATCTGCGACGCCGCCCTGCAGCACGGCATCGAGATCGAGCACGCCTGTGAAAAGTCCTGCGCCTGCACCACCTGCCACGTCATCATCCGCGAGGGCTTCGACTCCCTGGCCGAGGCGGAGGAGACCGAGGAAGACATGCTCGACAAGGCATGGGGCCTGGAGCCCGAATCCCGTCTCAGCTGTCAGGCGGTGGTGGGGGAGGAGGATCTGGTGATCGAGATCCCCAAATACACCATCAATATGGTTTCCGAACATCATTGATCAGGAGCGCGCTATGGGACTGAAGTGGACCGATTCCCTGGAGATTGCCATCGCCCTCGACGAGGCACACCCCGACGTGGATCCTCTTAGCCTCAATTTCGTCGACCTGCGCGACTGGGTGCTCGCACTTGAGGAGTTCGACGACGACCCTCAGCACTCCGGCGAGAAGATCCTCGAAGCCATCCAGGCGGCCTGGATCGAGGAGCGGGAGTAACCGCAAACAATCCCCGCGCGGCGTCGCAGAACTCATCACTGTGTAGGAAGCGGTTCACCGTACCTATCTTTCGTCTGGCAATTGAAGGGCAGCGCCTACACTATAAGCAGGTGGCCAAATAAACTGTGCCACTACAGATTAACCTTTTTATTGACACATGGCCGGATTGTGGTTTATACATTTGTATAAACGCGCCCTTGAGGTGAATAATGGTGATGCAAGGTAAAATTCAAAAATGGGGCAATAGCTCCGCGATCCGGCTACCGGCCAAGGTTTTGGCTGCGGCGGGCATCGACAGTGACAGCGAAGTGGACATTCAGGCCGATAAAGGGCGCGTGGTGATCCAGTTGCACGAGCTAACCCAGGAGCAGGCATTTGAAAAGTTGCTGGCCGAGGAGCCTGGCGCGGCTGAATTGATGGCACTTGTCAAAGAAGGCCTGGCCAAGGCAATCGCCCTGACAGATGAAACCACCGAGCGCTGTTATTCGCTTGTCGAGAAGTTAGAACAGCAGGAATAATTTAATGGGACTGGGATCTGATTTTATGTCCATTTTAAAGGACACGGTGAAACTGACGGATTCAGTGGAGAGGTTGAACGCCGCCAACGCCAAGCTACATGAGAAGGTTGAGCGTATTAACGAGCGGGTTATTAGACTGGAGACCCGCCTTGATACCTATGTTGAAATTGCTAAAAGCAACAGGCTTGAATCCAAATAAGGAAGCTTATGAGACACCACACTCGTCGAGTCTCCGGCGCAGCTGTTTGCGCTGTGGCGGATCCATCAACACGCATCTAGCCCGAATGCGGAGAAATTCGCATCTGTCTATGTAAGGCCTTTTGTGGCGACAGGCAGTTCCAGTACAAATCTGACACCGTTTTCTAGATTCTCCGCCTTGGCCCTTCCATTGTGGAACTCCAGGATCAGCTTCACCAGATAGAGTCCCAGGCCCAGGTGCGGTTCGTCGCTCCCCCCTTTCCGTATGGAGACCATCGACTGAAACAGCGCATCCTCCATATCTGACGGCAGGCTGGGACCCTGATTGTCGACCTGTAGCCGGACGTTCCGATCCGCTGACCTGGCGACCGCGATGCGAATGGGTGTCCCCTCGGTGTGAAAATCGATGGCGTTGCCCACCAGCTTGTCGACTGCCTGGCTGATCAGTTCAGGGGCGGCGATGATCTCGACGGGGGCGTCCGGCAAGTCGCAGTCGAAGGCGATCTGCGGATGGCTGATGCAGTAGCCTTCACAGAGGGCGCGGCTGAGTCCCGCGAGATCGATGCAGCTCAGCTCGGCGGACTGCAGCGTCTGTTCCAGCCGGGTCGCTTCTCGCAGGCGGTTGAGGATCAGGTTGAGCCGCCGGGTACCCTCCAGGGCGCGCTCTGTATAGCGGTTCTTGATTTCCGGGGTGTCTTCCGATTGCAGGTTCTCCAGCGAGGACTGCACCATCGCCAGCGGGGTGCGGAATTCGTGGGCCAGGCGGGAAGCCATCTGCTCCAGGTAGCGGTTGTAGGCTTGCAGCCGCTGCAGCACACTGGCGAAGCTGCGATCGAGGGCGCCCAGTTCGTCTCGATCCGGGCTTGCTTTGACGTTCTCGAGGACGCGTCCGTCGTGACTGACCGCGCGGGTGAATTTGCGATTCAGACGGGAGATGCGGCGGGTCAACCAGGTGGCGAGCAGGAACAGGGTCCCGCCCGTGATGAGAAAGAGGACCAGACTGGTTCCCAGCAGACCCTCCAGCGCCTGTTGTTGCAGCAGGAGGATGTTGCGGGTGGTCTGTTCCACCAGGATGACGCCGACCACCTTGCCTGAGCTGATCATCGGTTGGGCGGCGGAGAGGGTATGAGCCCGGCGTGCGGCGTATTGATAGCGATAGACCGAAGCTACGCCCTTTAGCGCCCGGCGGATCTCGGGGCCGTCCATGTGGCCGGCGTGTTCCCGCGCGGTGACCGCCTCCTTGCCGGGATCGCCCAGCAACAGGGAGAGCAGTCGCTGAACCAACGTGGTAGGTTCGCCGGAGGTCGCGCTCAGGGTTCCATGGCGGCCCACCACCTGTCGCTGGCGGTTGAGGATGGTGTAGCGGTGCCGTTGGCTGTCGAGCCCCTGCAGCAGGGCGTCGCTCGGTACACTGGGCATCACTAGCGTGGCCAGTTGGTTGTTGCGTTGCCAGCCCGACGTGGAGGCAATGCCCCGGACCTTGCCGGCGTGGCTTGCCCGATCGACCACGGCCAGGGAGAGCCGCTGTCCGGTCATGGCCAGGGGGATGCGCAGCTCCACGTTGTACCCTTGTGGCGTCTCTTGCCATTCACCCCGTATCCTCGATTCGCCGCTGTGGCTCCGGGTGTCTTTCACCTTAACCCATCCCGGCGCCGAGGTGCCGATCAGATATTGTCGACTGCTTGCGCCATCGCCCGGCAGGGCGAGGATCAGATGGTCACCGGTGGAGATGGGAGCGTCGGCCTGGGGGTAGGTGAGGCTGTGGTCGAACACGCGGATCAGCAGATAGAGCGTTTGTCCATAATAGCCGGCCAGCAGATCGAAACGGATCGCTGCGGGAGTGGTTGCGCTGGCGCGGTAACGGCGCGCTTGTGTCAGCAGATCCCGCCACTCCTCGGCGTAACCGTCGACCAGGACGGCCCGGGATAAGGGGTGGACATAGAGCGAGCGGTTTGTGGCACTCTGCCCATTCATTAGCGAAGCGCGCTTCGCCAGCAAGCCCGCGACCACTTCGGCGCGACCCAGCAGCAACGCCTCCTGGGCTTGGCGCAGACTCTCCTCGGTCTCCTGCAGATAGCGGTATCCGACCCAGGGGATCAGCAGCAGGGTGAGGGAGGCGACCACCAGCTTGAAGCGTAGCGATTGGATGAAGGAGGATGAACTGTTATGTGCCATCTTGGGCGTGTCAGCGCTTCCAGCGATAACCGGCGCCGTAGACCGATTCGATATGGTCGAACTCCGCATCCAGCTCGAGGAATTTGCGCCGGATGCGTTTGATGTGGGAGCTGATGCTCGCCTCGTCGACGTAGATCCGTGCCTCCTCCATCAGCTGGCCTCGGCTACGCACATGGCCTGGACGTCGTACCAGGGCATGGATCATCCAGAATTCGGTCACCGTCAGTGCAACCGGTGACTCATTCCAATGGGCGGTGAGCTTCTGGGGGTCGAGGCGAAGGGCATCGCAAACCAGCTGCTCCGTCACCGGCTCGGTCTGCGACAGGGCATCGACACGGCGGAAAAGGGCGGCGATGCGTGCTGCCAGATGGGGTAGGCTGATCTCCTTGGTGAGGTAGTCGTCGGCGCCGAGACGCAGGCCGGCGACGCTGTCGAAATCGCTATCCCTGGCAGTTAGGAAAATGATCGGCAGGGTGGCGGTGCGGGCCCGCAGCTCACGGCAGAGGGTGAAGCCGCCGTCGATCTCATCGCCGAGACCGATGTCGAGGATGACCAGGTCTGGAAGGCCTTGCTCGAAAGCCTTCAGGGCCTGTTCGCGGGAGGCGAAGCCGGTCACACGGTAGCCCTGGCGCTGCAGGTAGTCGGCATAGTTCTCGCGGATCACCGCTTCGTCTTCGATGATGGCGATCTGTCGGCTGGGCACGGCTTCTGGCAGGGTTGTGAATCAGCTTACTATTTTAACACTCAGCCGGAGCCGATCACAGACGAGTCGTCCTGCTTCTCGCTGTCAGCAGCAGGGATCTCTGGCGAGGGCCGACCGATATGGTAGCCCTGGGCGTAGACCACACCCAAATCGGCCAGCAGCTTCAGGGTGGCTTCGTCCTCCACGAACTCCGCCACCGTCTCCTTGCCGAGTGCGTGGGCCATATCGGTCAAGGCCTTGACGAAGACCTGGTCCTTGGGATTGTTCGGCAGTTGCTTGATGAAGCTGCCGTCGATCTTGACGATATCGAGCGGCAGTTCGCGCAGGTAATAGAAAGAGGAGAATCCGACACCGAAGTCGTCCAGCGCGAAACGGCAGCCCAGCGACTGTAACTCGGTCATCAGCCGTTCGGCGGCATTGACGTCGGCCAGGGCGGCGGTTTCGGTCAGTTCGAAGACCAGATGCTGAGGATCGACATCAAGGCTGCTCAGCATATGGGTCAGTTGTTGCAGCAGTTGCGGGTCGTCGATGACCCGGCCGGAAAGGTTGATCGAAAGGGTGATCGGTATCTCCAGTTCCTTGAGGCTGGCCAATTTTTCGATCGATGCCTGGAGCACATAGCGGTTGATCTGATGGATCAAACCGGTGCGCTCGGCGATACCGATGAACTCGCCCGGCATGACGAGGGTGCCGTCCTTTTCAAGCATGCGGATCAGGACCTCGTAGTGGGAGATCACTCTGTTGGAGATTTTCATGATCGGCTGGAAGTAGAGCGTCATGCGCCGTTCGGCCAAGGCCCGTTCGATCCTGTCTTTCCAGGTGACTTTCGCACTCAGTTGTTCTCGTGCCTTTTCACTGTCGAGGAAGACGTGCCAGCAGTTTCTCCCC
>JASFJY010000169.1:0-6781 GCA_050119415.1 Chromatiales bacterium
CTGTCGATCTTCATCTTGAAGAGGGGCGTTCAGCGGCTGAGGTAATCATGACCGTGCTGCACGCTGGCGGGAAGTTTGATGATAATTCCTACAAGGTTTCCGGCGGCTTGCATGGAGTGGGTGTCTCTGTGGTGAACGCGCTGTCGGAGATGCTGAAGCTTAGAATCCGTCGTCAGGGCAAGATTTGGGAACAGTACTATCAACACGGCGTACCACAGGGCGACTTGTTGGCTGTAGGCGAGTCGAGTAAGAGCGGTACCAGTGTGACTTTTAAGCCAAGCGATGAGACCTTCAGTAATATAGAGTTTCATTACGACATTCTGGCTAAACGGTTGCGTGAACTCTCCTTTCTTAATTCAGGTATAAAAATCATTCTTAAGGAAGAGGCTACGGGTCGCGAAGATATATTCGAGTACGTCGGCGGTATCCTGGCATTCGTCGAACATCTCAACCGGAACAAGTCACCGTTGCATGAAAAGGTTTTCAGCTTTTCCGGCGAATTGAATGGTGTTTCTGTCGAGGTTGCCATGCAGTGGAATGAGTCTTATCAGGAGACCATATTCTGCTATACCAACAACATTCCGCAGCGGGATGGGGGAACACACCTGGCTGGATTTCGTGCAGCACTGACACGTACCTTGAATCAATATATCGAACAATCTGGCCTCTCCAAGAAGCAGAAGGTGAATACTTCCGGGGATGATGCCCGTGAAGGGCTCACTGCGGTACTCTCCGTCAAGGTGCCCGATCCCAAGTTCTCTTCCCAGACCAAGGACAAGCTGGTTTCCTCTGAGGTTAAGGGAGTGGTTGAGAATCTGCTGTCGGAACATCTGAACGATTTCTTGTTGGAGAACCCGGGTGATGCGAAAAATATTGCCGGGAAGATGATCGAAGCGGCCAGGGCTCGAGAAGCAGCACGCAAGGCGAGGGAGATGACCCGCCGTAAGGGTGCGCTCGACATCGCCGGACTTCCCGGAAAACTGGCCGATTGTCAGGAGAAAGACCCTGCGCAGTCTGAACTTTACTTGGTAGAGGGTGATTCCGCCGGTGGTTCTGCGAAGCAGGGTAGAGATAGGCGCTTTCAGGCAATACTGCCTCTAAAGGGTAAAATTCTCAATGTAGAAAAGGCCCGTTTCGATAAGATGCTCTCTTCAGCGGAAGTGGGTACTTTGATAACGGCGCTGGGATGCGGTATCGGTCGTGAGGAGTTCAATCCCGATAAGTTGCGCTACCATCGCATTATCATTATGACCGACGCTGATGTGGATGGTGCCCATATCCGCACCTTGCTGCTCACTTTCTTTTATCGTCAAATGCCGGAATTGATTGATCGTGGCTATATTTATATAGCACAGCCGCCCCTCTACAAGGTTAAGAAGGGCAAGCAGGAGCAGTATCTGAAAGATGATCAGGATCTCAACAACTACTTCCTGCAGAGTGCACTGGATAATGCCGCGCTCTTCGTCAACGCAGACGCACCAGCGCTGGTTGGCGAGAGTTTGGAGAATATCTCTCGCACCTTTCTAGCGGTAATGGCAAGTATTGGTCGGCTCTCGGTGCGCTACGATGGCCCCTTGCTGGAGAAATTGATCACTATGTCGAAGCTCGATGAGGCCATGATCGAGAACCCGTCTTCACTTCAGCTGTGGATCGACGAATTGGAGGGACGACTCAACACCGATCTTGGTGTATCGGAATCCTGTACTTTGAGCATTGTCAGTGAAAACGAGGCAGAAGAGGCCGGCATCCTGCTAACGCGTAAGATACATGGGATCGGCAATGAGCGGCTGATTCCCTTCGACTTTTTTAATAGCGTGGAGTACCGCAAGATCACCGAACTGGGAAGTCAGCTAAGCGATCTATTGGGTGAAGATGCCTATGTCAAACGGGGAGAAAAGGAGCAGCCGGTGAGCAACTTTCGTCAAGCCCTGGACTGGCTCATGGAGGATGCGAAGAAGGGCCAGCACGTTCAGCGATACAAAGGCTTGGGCGAGATGAACCCTGATCAGTTATGGGAGACAACGATGAATGCGGATAGCCGTCGTCTTCTGCAGGTGAGTATAGAGGATGCGGTGGCCGCTGATCAGATTTTTGCCACCCTTATGGGTGACCAGGTGGAGCCACGACGTGATTTTATCGAGGCCCATGCCTTGACGGTAGAGAATCTCGATGTCTGATTCGGCGTAGTTGTCGTGTTGGGTTTTAGTGTCATATAATTTATTAAGTAATTGAAATTTAAATAAAATCATTAGTAAGTAAGCGCTTACTATTATTCTGTTTATCAAATTCCCCCGATTATATTTTTCAAGACCTTTCAGAAGGTAACTGCTCGACCTTGGCCTCGATCCAGGACTCCGCTCGGGCGTTGATTTCGTTGGCATCAAGACCCCGGGTTTCTATAAGGGGGCCAATTTCAATATCGATGGTTCCTGGATATTTGCGCAGGTCTCGCCTACGCCAGAAGACACCGGCATTGTGAGCAATCGGCAGTACGGGGGCGCCGCTCTTTTCAGCCAATATTGCTCCGCCGATGCCGTAACGCTTACGGCTACCGGGAGCCACACGCGTACCTTCCGGAAAGACGACGATTTTGCAGCCGCTCTTGATCCGCTCGCTACCTTGCTCGATGATTTGTTCGAGAGCTCGATGTCCGGATTTGCGATTTATGGCGATCGGCTTGTAATACCACATGATCCAACCGAAGATCGGTACAAAGAGCAGCTCTCTTTTCAGTACCCAGGACTTGCGTCCGGGGATAAGACTGACCAAGGCGATGGTCTCCCAGGCGGATTGGTGTTTGGATAAGACGATGCAGCTCTTTTCTGGAATGTTCTCGGCTCCCTTCAGGCGGTAGTCTAGGCCGCAGATAGCGGATAGTCCCCAGAGATTGAGACGGCTCCAGAAACTGTCAATTAATGGCAGTTTGTTCTCCGGTACCGCCCAGCCGATAAGGGTGCCGATGCCTGCGACCAAGACAGTGGTGACGATCAGAAAAAGAAAGAAAAGTGTCGATCTGAGATATATCATGCCGTCTGTCCGTTTTCGATAAGTAGCGATTCTACCGCACTGGCAAGGTCATCGAAGATGGGTATATCGGCGAGATGATCCGCATGCTGAGCGATCGTACGTTCGCCCTTGCCTGTCCTTACTAGGATGGGCCTTGCACCGACGGCCTCGGCTGCTTGCAGATCTCTGAGTGAGTCGCCGATCACGGGTATTCCTTTGATTGAGTGACCTGCGCGACGGGCGACCTCCAGATATAGACCTGGCTGGGGTTTACGGCAACCGCACTGCTCCTCGGGACCATGTGGGCAGAAAAGGATGGCATCGATTGTACCGCCTCGGCGCTGGACCTCACTGAGCATTTTCTGATGTATTTCATGCAGGGTTTCGATGTCGAACAGACCACGGGCGAGTCCGGACTGATTGGTGGCGACGAAGACCCTGTAGCCGGCGTGGCTGAGTCGTGCGATCGCATTCAGGCTGCCTTCTATTGGAATCCACTCTGACGGCGATTTGATATATTGGTCGGAGTCATGATTAATGACACCATCCCTGTCCAGTATGACGAGTTTCATTGATGTCTATGCTTAACTACCGTCGACATCGCGGAACTCTGATACCCGAATGCGTCCGTTGATCATACGGGAGGAGCGTTTGTCGAGCTTCTCCATCTTCTCCCAGAAGGCCTGATTGAGATCGAAATCCTGAGCAATGGCGGTGCCTATGACCAGGATCAGAAGATCGGCCATCTCTTCGGCCAGCGCCGCCTTGCTCTTTCCCTTGGTGACGCAGGAGGATATCTCCCCCAGCTCTTCGGCCATCAGGGCAATTCGATAGGTCATCTCTTCGCCACCGGTTTCATTGAACCTGTGCTTGTCGTGAAAAGCCTGCACCGCAGCCAGCATTTCGGCATAGGAATCTCTCATGCCTGGGTCTCCTGCAACAGGGAGATGTCGGCCACGCTTAAGAACTGATTTTCAAGTTGGGACAGCAGTGCCAATCGGTTGAGTCGCAGATCAGTCTCGTCGGTCATCACCATCACTCGGTCAAAGAAGTTATCGACGGGGTGTTTCAGCCTGGCCAGGATGCGTAATCCCTCTGCATAGTCGCCGCGATTGAACAGGGGTTGAGCCTGTGGAGTCAGCTCATCCAGTTTGGCCGACAGGTCCCGTTCCGCCTGCTCCTGGAATAGGGACTGATCGGCACGCGTCGGCAGAGGTTCTGCGTTTTTCTTGAGTATGTTGCGAATACGTTTGTTGGCAGCGGCTAAACTGGCGGCCTCGGGTAGCTTGCGGAACTCGTTCATGGCGCGGATGCGCAGATCGAAGTCTGCGATAGTTTCGGGATATACCTCGGCCACTGCTTGAAACAGGTCGATCGCATAGCCCTCATCGAGATAGATTCCCTTGAGCCGCTCCAGCATGAACTCATGGACCGCTTTGCTGACATCCGATTCGCTCAGCCTCCCGATCATGCCCTCAGCCGCCGCTTCTAGTAGACGAGACAGATTGATGGTAAGTGAGTGCTCACGTACGATGCGCAGCGCACCCAGTGCGGCGCGTCGCAACGCGAAGGGATCTTTGTCACCGGTCGGACGCTGGCCGATGCCGAATATGCCTATCAGAGTGTCCAGCTTTTCCGCCAGGGATATGGCGATGCCGGTGGGGGTCTGCGGCAGCCTGTCGCCGGAGAATCTGGGCATGTAGAATTCATCCATCGCCGTGGCCAGCTCTGCATCTTCCCCGTCACGCTGGGCCTGGTAACGGCCCATCACCCCCTGCATCTCAGGAAACTCGAAGACCATATGGGTCATCAGGTCGCATCGGCTGAGCAGACCGGCCCTATGGGCTAACTCGGGATCCCCGCCGATCTCGGGGGCTATCTGTTTGGCCAGCTTGGCGACCCGTTCCGACTTGTCGTACATAGAGCCAAGCTTGTTTTGGAACACCACCTTTTTAAGGCTATCGAGATGGTATTCCAACCGGTGTCCGCCGTCCTGCTCCCAGAAGAACATGGCGTCGGCCAGACGGGGGCGGATAACCCGTTGGTTGCCCTCCTGGATAAGTTCCGGCTGCGGACTGTCGATGTTGGCGATGGTGATGAAATGGTTCATCAACCGACCCTCGCCGTCGAACAGGGGGAAGTATTTCTGATTGCCCTTCATGGTTGCCACCAGTGCCTCCTGGGGTACCGCGAGGAAGCGTTCCTCGAAGCTGGCGCTGATCGGCACCGGCCACTCGTTGAGGGCGGTGACCTCATCGAGCAGTTCCTCATCCAGATCGGGGTTTCCTCCAATAGAGGCGGAACTGTGGCATACCGCTTCACGTATCTTCTGCTTGCGCTCATCGAAACTGGCGATCACCCGACCCTTATCCTGCAACACCGTAGCATAGTCGTCGGGGTTGAGGATTGTGATGGACGTGGGGTGATGAAAGCGGTGGCCATAGGTCAGACGGTCCGCCTTTGCATCAAGCAGGATACAGTCGACCACCTGCTCGCCGTGTAGGAACAACAGCCAGTGGACCGGCCTGACAAACTGCGCTTCAGAGGCGCCCCAGCGCATGCGTTTTGGAATGGGCAGCTTATTGAGGGCCTGTTCAGCGATGTCTGGCAGCAGCTGTGCGGCGGTTTGCCCAGGCTGCTCCACCTGATAGACGAGCCAGCACCCCTTGTCAGTCTCCAGTTTGTCGAGTTGCTCGACTGTGGTGCCGCAGGAGCGGGCGAAGCCTTCGGCCGCTTTGGTCGGGTTGCCCGCTTTGTCGAATGCGGCTTGCAGGGACGGCCCGCGTCGTTCGATCAGGCGATCGGGCTGGTACAGCATGCACTCGCGGATCAGCAGCGCAAGCCTGCGTGGCGTTGCGAATGTTTCGACTTGGCCATGTTCGAGGCCGGCCTGTTCAAGGCCGCTGACGAAGTGTTCGGTAAGGGCGGCGGCAAGCCGTTTCAGTGCCTTGGGTGGCAACTCCTCGGTACCGAGTTCGAACAGCAGTGTGGCGCGCTCAGTCATTAGCCACCTCCTGTGAACCTTTCAACATGGGGAAGCCCAGCTTGTCGCGGGCGTCGTAGTAGGCCTGAGCCACTTGGCGCGCCAGGCTGCGCACTCGCAGGATATAACGTTGACGTTCGGTGACCGAGATGGCATGACGTGCATCGAGTAGATTGAAGGTATGGGAGGCCTTCAGCACCTGCTCATAGGCGGGCAGCGGCAGGCCAGCTTCGATCAGTCGATTTGCATCCTTCTCGCACTGGTCGAAGTGGCTGAAGAGAAAGGCCACATCGGCCTGCTCAAAGTTGTAAGCCGACTGCTCAACCTCGTTTTGATGGAAGACGTCACCATAGGTGACAGGGCCCTGGGGACCTTCTGTCCAGATCAGATCGAAGATGCTCTCGACCCCTTGCAGATACATGGCAATGCGCTCAAGTCCGTACGTGATCTCACCCGTAACCGGCCGACAGTCCAGACCGCCGACCTGTTGGAAGTAGGTAAACTGAGTCACTTCCATGCCGTTGAGCCAGACCTCCCAACCCAGACCCCAGGCGCCGAGGGTGGGTGATTCCCAATTGTCCTCAACAAAGCGGATATCGTGTAGTTTGAGGTCAAGTCCGAGCACCTCAAGGGAGCCGAGATAGATCCGTTGGATCTCCTTGGGCGAGGGTTTGAGCACGACCTGATACTGATAGTAGTGCTGCAGCCGGTTGGGATTTTCACCATATCGACCATCGGTAGGCCGGCGCGAGGGCTGGACATAGGCCGCATTCCAGGGTTCGGGTCCAATGG
>JASFJY010000170.1:0-6780 GCA_050119415.1 Chromatiales bacterium
CATTCTGGCATGTCAAAGCAGAAAATTAGGATCCGGATGGAGTGAGGTCTTTTCTACTTGGGCTCCAATGCGATTTGCTTCCTTTGCAAATGAGCCGTCTTGACGGCTTTAAAAAGCAAAGCTGAGCGGCATTATCCATGCCGATCATAGAGCCAGCCAATTTAGAAAGAAAAAAATGTGACTTGTACCAGTATTAACACATTGTTGAAATATCAGCTTCACTGCATGAAGTCAATCTCGGTCGCTTGCAACATATACTTTTTGTAGGAGTACGATTCTGCCGCACCGCATAAGCTTTATAGAGATAGACTGAGCAGCATACGGGACTGGCTTGACCTATATGATATCGACGCTGTTATCGCTCAATCTAGAAATTCGTCACAACTCGCGCAGTCCTTCCGAGGGCTCGATACGGGCGGCGCGGTAGCCGGCCATGGAAGCGGCCATGATCGAGGCGGCCAGGGTCAGTGCCAGGGCGATGAGGAAATGGGAGGGCAAGAGACGGCAGAGGGTCTCGCCGCTCTCCAGCTGAGCCGCGAACATCCGGTTAATGATATAGCTGATCAGCAGAAAGATCAGCGAGGCGACCAGCCAGCCGAACAACGCGGTGAAGATAGACTGGATGACCGGGAACCAGACGATGTCGGCGGTTCGCAGACCCACCAGGCGCAGCACGCTGAGTTCCTTGCGTTTGCGGTCCACGTTGGCCCATAGGCTGGCGCTTAGCGAGAGAGAGAAACCGGTCAGCCCGATTACGGCGATGAGCCAGAAGACCGCGGTCAGGTTGCGGTCCATACTGCGCACGATGTCGATATCGGCAGCGCGGGTGCTGACCTCGATGCCAAGTTTGGCCAGCGACTCGCTGACCGGCGAGACGTCGTAGATGGAACGAGCGTAGAGACGGAAACTGGGGTAGGTACGTTCTTGCGCCGCCGTTGTGCCGTTCCAACCGAGAGAGGGTACCGCGTGGCCGTCGCGGAAGTCCTCGGCGGCTTCCAGCAGATAGAGGGGTACGAAGGCACCGTCACGGGTGAAGCTGGCGGAAGGCGCCACGTCGGTCACCTTGAGTGTCACGTGAACCCGTTCGCTACGGCCCTTGAAGCGTCGCGCAATACTGCCGCTGATATTGTCTCCCGGCTTCACATTTAGCTTGCGCGCGGCCGAGTCGGAGAGGATCAGCTGCTGCATCCCTACCGGTATCTGCCGCTGCTTGAGCAGGGGGTCATCCCGGTCGGTGGGGATCATCTCGACCGGCACGATCTGTTTGCCGGCGTCACTCTTGAGTTCGATGGTGGCGGCGATGGCGCGGGTGCGTGGCACGATGAAGGCGACCTCCGGCCGGTTGCGCAGCTGTTCGATCCAGGCTCGCTCGTAGCGGCCGCTGCCGACGGGGCGGATCTCCCGGTTGCGGGGGTCTTCGATCAAATTGTCGAGCATGCTGCCGATGATGCCGAACTTGAGGCCGAAGAGAATCAGCATCGGTCCCAGTACGGCCGCCAGGGCGAGGATGAAGAAGCCGGACATCTGCCATTCATTACGATAGTCACGACCTGCCAGCCAGAATGTGTCCTTGAGTCTGTGCTTCATTAGCCGGTAACTACGGTCTCGGTCAACGAGCCGTCCTCCTCGCGTTGGGTTTGGTGTTCCAGGTGGCGCAGGCCGAGCCGGTTGATATGGCGCCAGGCGTGACTGGCCAGGATCACCGTGGTGTGCAGCTCATCCACCAGCTCGATGAAGATCGACATAATGCGTTCCGCCGAGATCGGATCGAGGGAAGCGGTTGGTTCGTCGGCGATAACGATGGATGGGCGGTGGGCCAGGGCTCGGCCGATGGCGACACGCTGGCGCTCGCCAACCGAGAGCTGGTGGGGCTGCTTGTCCAGATGGTGGCGGATGCCCAGATCCCCCGCTAACTCATCCACCAGGCCGTCGTCGGGCAGGTCGAGCAGACGGCGGGAGAGGTTGATGTTTTCGCGCACGGTCAGGTAGGGGAGAAGGCCGCCGGTCTGCATCACATAACCGAGGCGCAGGCGGCGCAGATCGCCCAACTGGTTGAGCTGCTTCCTGCGCCAGAGTTGGGCGATGTCGATCGGATCCGCGCCTGTTTCGGGGCGGAAACGAAAGGAGCCGATCTCGCTCGGCCTGAGGGTCATGGAGAGCATGTCGAGCAGGGTGCTTTTGCCGCAGCCGCTCTCGCCGATCAGGGCGATCTTCTCGCCCAGGGCGATCTGCAGGCTCGGTACACGCAGACGGAAGGCGCTGCCCTCCGCCTCGCGGGTCTTCACCACGTCGCGTAGATGATAGATTAGGACTTTCTTACCGGTCAGTCCTGCGCCGGTATTTGCTTCAGTCACGGTCAGGGCAACATTTCCAGGGCAATGGGGAAGACAGAATCACCGTTGATCGGGCCGCCGTCGAGGGAGACCCAGAGGTCGGTGTGGTCATGCAGCACCTGGTAGTAGTTGATCTTCTCTTCCAGGCGGTTGATGAAGTCGATCTGGTCCTTGGCCGGCCAATCCTGCCAGTACTCCAGCGACAGCTTCATGACTTCGCCCGTGTAGGGCAAGTCCTCGATATATTCACGCATGAAGCCCATGTCGGCCAGGTTGCCGGAGCGGGCACCCGAGACCCGGGTGGTAGTGCCGAGCTGATCCGGATCGCGGGCGATGGTGGCGGCGAGACTCTTCAGATCGTTGAGGAAGGTGCGCGGCGAGAGCAGGCCTTCCTCGGCGGTGATCAATACCTGGCGCAGGATGCTGTGCAGGTCGCTAAGCTGGTCACGGGTCAGCAGCACGCGTACGTCGAGGACCTGGCGCTGCGGATTGCTGAGGTCGTGATCCACCAGCCAGGCGTTGAAGACGTTGGGGATCTGTCCCTTCTCCCCCCGCTGCAGGTAGCGCATGCGCAGGGCATAGCCCAGCTTGGCCACCTTTGCCTGGAATTGGGCTAGTTCGTCGGGATTCTCCGGGCTTTCGGCAGCCGCTTGCTGTTCCTGGGGCTGGCGGTTCTCTGCCAGAGTCTTGCCGGCGACCGCCATGGCGGCCATCTTGACCTGATCGGTGATCTGCTGGGCCAGGGCGTCGAGCACCCGGCCGAAACGCTCCACGTTGCCAGTTTCGACACCGAAGTAGAAGCTGCCGATGCCGGGGTAGTAGGAGAGGTCGCGATAGGACGACTCTGCCTTAGCATGATCGGCCATCACGGCAGGGGTCAACAGGTGCAGTACCGACAGCGCGATGCCCTTGTTCTGAGCCAGTCGGCGCAGGGCGGTACTCGACATGCCGGTGCCGGAGAGCGGGTCGCCCGCCTCGCGGGGGCCGGCGTCGCTGATCAGTACTACATAGCGGGCATCCTGGCCCTGCCAGTTGATGCCGGCGATCGCCTCATTGACACCGGCGTAACTGTCCTCGATGAAATCGCGGCTGGAGGCGGTAGCGGCCTTCAGTTCGGAAACATGGCGGAAGAAGCTTTGTGCGTCCTGCCCTTGCTCCAGGGGCACGTAGGTGTGGGTCAGGTACTCCAGCCCGGTAGCGGCTCGGGGATTGTCGCGGAAGGCGATCAGGCCGAAGCTGACGTCACCGGTCAGTTGTTCCTTAGTGATGGTGTCGTAGATCTTGCGCACCGCCTCGCGGGTGCGGTCGATGTAGGGGTCCATGGAGAGGGTCGAGTCGATGACGAAAACGACTGCGGAGCGGAAGGATTTACCTGGCTTCGCGGCCTCGGTGCGTTTGGCCGTCTTTTTCGTAGCAGTTTGGGGCGGCAGCAACGGCACGCTGGAGACCTGTAGCATGCGTGCCTGCTCACTGCCAAGATAGACGTCCTCGTGGTCGCGGATCGGCACCAGGTAGAAGTCCTTGAGGATGTCGATATGGGTACGCGGCTGGATGGCGATGACCGGGGAGTCGGCAGCGAGCTTGCCCGCCTCGGCGGCTTGATAGAGGGTTTGGTAGGCGGTTGAGTCCTGACTGTCGATCAGACGTTTCAGGCTCTGTTTGTCGCGGAACAGCAGTGCTCGGTCGGCGCCCATTGGGTCGCGGAATGCCACGGTGAGACCCTGATTCCAGGGTATGGTCTCTCTTTCGGGTATCCAGCCGGCGATTTTGCCATGGCGGTTGAGGCCGAGCTGCAGCCAGGTGGCGCCGTCACGGGGTTGGCGATCGTAGACGTAGTAGACGCTGAATGGGGCGGTGGAGCTGCCCTTGCCAGCGCCAACGGCGGGGAAGATGCGCGCGCCGGGTTTGCTCAATACCCGCTGGTAGAGCGCCCGCTTGCCTTCCATAAGCAGAGGCTGGGTCTGTGCCAGGACGTAAGTACTGGTCAGACCGATGAAAAGGGCAAGCAGGGCCGTTTTGAAGCTAGCCATATTTCTCCTCTCCTTAGGGTGGGGCTACTGCCAGTTGAGCAGCAGGCGGCTGGCTGCCATATCGCCTGCATCGGCCTGCGTTTGCAGTGTGGCTCGCAGCGCCTGCAGACGCTCGGCGGCCTGGGGTATCGATTGCCGGGCGGCGGCGCTGTACCACTTGTAGGCCTGGTTGGCATTGGCTTCGCTCAGCAGGCTGTTGCCGGCTTTGAAGTGGTTGGGGTCATGCAGATTGGCCAGGGCGAAGGCGGCCTCGCCGTCACCCTTGCGGGCGGCGAAGAACCAGAGCAGGTAGGCATCTGTGAGGCTCCCTTGTTGTTGATACTTCTCTGCCAGGCGGTTGATCTCGGACAGCGGGCGGCTGTCTTCGCCGCTGCGCTGGGCGGTGATGAGCGCGCGGGCGGCCTCGCCGTCCGCATGAGGCTGAGCTGCGGCCTTGTCCGGTGTGACTGCCGCGGTTTCCGGGGGGATGGCCTCAGCCTGTTGTTCCTGCGCCGCCTCGATCTGGCCGCGGATGACCGGGTCGACCTCCTGCTGCTGCAGGGGCGGCAGGTCGATCTCCTCTTCCGGGGCGAGGAGATAGTAGATGCCGACCAAGATGAGAATGGCAGCCGCGATCTCCAGGGTCACCCGGAGCCAGGCTGAGCCTCTGCTGATCTTCTCTACATTGGAGAAGTCATCGGGAAGATTGGATTCCGAAGCGGTCATACAGTCCCTTCTCAAGTAACTAGGGTTGTCTGGTCCGGCCATCGCTGCGGCCATACTTCGACCGGTCGAGATAACGTGCAATTTCATCAGATGCGGGGAGCAAAATCCACTTGAGTTGGGTCGAGCTGGAGAGGCTGGCGGCCTGTGGGGTGCATAGAGCCTGGCCAGCCATCCGGAGGAGTGGGTTTTACAGGCTATTGCGAATTTAAAAAATCAATTAAAACAGATAGGTATACTTGCAGGGCTTCAATGCACCTGCCAGCGGTGTTCGCAAGCGCTATTGTTGTTTCTGCGAAAGCTATGGACGGCGCTGAATAACGGGCTGAAAATAGACCGCCGACATCATGTCTGTGTCAGCCAAGGCCTTATCTGCTTTGAGGATCTACCCGCTCGGACCTCCCTTAATGAAAGTTGCAGTTATCTATAATCGAGAATCTCAAAAAGTCATCAACCTATTCGGACAACCCAATCGGGAAAAGTACGGTCTTGCCACGATTCGCCGAATCGTTAATGCATTGAAAAGAGGCGGCCATCAGGTTCGTGCCTTCGAAGGTGATAAGAACCTGATCGATCGTCTCGAGGAGTTTATGCCGCGGACCCTGGTTGGGGAACGGCCCGGTATGGCCTTCAACCTCTCATACGGCATACAGGGACAAGCACGTTATACCCATGTTCCGGGTATTCTTGAGATGGTGGGTGTGCCTTATGTCGGCTCGGGGCCGCTGGCCCACTCCCTGGCATTGGACAAGGTGGTCGCGAAGATGCTGTTCGTACAGAACGGTGTGCCAACGCCTGCGTTTTCAGTGCTGGAAGCTGCCGATTTCGCGATGCCGGAACTTAGCTTTCCACTCATTGTAAAACCTAAAAACGAGTCGGTCTCCTTTGGTATCCGCATCGTCAACAACGAGCAGGAACTGCGGGAAGCGGCCGAGGTCATTTTCGCTGAATTCAATCAAGCGGTACTGGTGGAGCAGTATATCGAAGGTCGGGAGATCAATGTCGGTCTGCTTGGGAACGGTTCCACACTGGAAGCCTTCCAGCCGGCGGAGCTGAGTTTTGGCGCAGATGGGCCGAATATCTACACGGAAGCCGATAAACGTCGAACATCCGGCCGTGAAGTCGGTGTGACTTGTCCTGCTCCCGTCGATGCAGAAACGACGGCTAGGGCCCAGGAGATCGCCAAAAAGGCCTTCAATGTCCTAGGCTGTTACGACTGCGCCCGCGTGGATATGCGAATGGACGCTGACGGACAGCTCTACGTGTTGGAGATAAACAGCCTGCCAAGCTTAGGAGAGCATGGCTCCTATGTGTCGGCGGCTGAGGCCGAGGGGCTCGATTTTTCCGGTTTGGTCAATCGCATGGTCGAGGTGGCCTCGGCGCGCTACTTCGGCACACCCAATCCACCCGAACTGCGGCGTATGCGCAAAACACCCCGTGAACGGGTTTTTGCCTATTTGACAGAGCGACGCGATCAACTGGAGAAACGGGTGGAACAGTGGGTCGGATTGTCGAGTCACAGCAACGACCCGGTCGGCATACGCCAGGCGGCCAACCAGGTCAACGAGATCATGAAGGAACTGGATCTGACGCCGGTTGCCGACTTGAGCGATCCACCTCATGTCTGGTATTGGGAGTCGGCAAAAGGGGGCAAAAACGGTACCTTGCTGCTGTGTCACATCGACGTGCCATTCAACTCGGCCATGGGGGGCGAG
>JASFJY010000171.1:0-6780 GCA_050119415.1 Chromatiales bacterium
GCCCGGCTAATGGAGGCCTCGATGTCGATGGCGGGATAATGGCCGCTGTCGGCCAATTGTCGGGAGAGCACGATGTGGCCGTCGAGTATGGCCCTCGCTGCGTCGGCGATGGGGTCGTTCTGGTCGTCGCCCTCGGCCAGCACGGTGTAGAAAGCGGTAATCGACCCACCCCCCTTGTCGCCGTTGCCGGCCCGCTCGACCAGCTGAGGCAGCTTGGCGAAGACCGACGGCGGATAGCCCTTGGTAGCCGGCGGCTCATGGATCGCCAGGGCGATCTCGCGCTGGGCCTGGGCAAAACGGGTCAGGGAATCCATCAGCAGCAGCACCTGCTTGCCCTGATCACGGAAGTGTTCCGCAATGCTGGTGGCCAACATGGCGCCATGCATGCGACGCAGCGGCGGATTGTCCGCCGGTACCGCCACCACCACCGCCCGCTTCAACCCCTCCTTGCCGAGGATGTTCTCGACGAACTCCTTGACCTCGCGGCCGCGCTCGCCGATCAGCGCCACCACGGTAACGTCGGCGTTGGTGTAGCGGGTCATCATGCCCAGCAGCACACTCTTGCCCACGCCGGAGCCGGCGAAAAGTCCAAGCCGCTGGCCGCGGCCCACACTCAACAGGGCGTTGATGGCTCGCACCCCCACATCCAGTGGTTCACGGATCGGCGTGCGCGCCAGGGGGTTGAAGGTCTTGCCGGTGAGTGGCCGATGTTCGTCGCTGTGGATCGCCCCCAGGCTGTCGAGCGGCAGGCCGGCACCGTCGATGACGCGTCCCAGTAGATGGTCGCCGACCACCGCCTCGCAAACCCGACCGGTGGGGATCACCCGGGCGCCCTGCTCCAGGCCGTGAATATCGCCGGTAGGCATCAGATAGAGGCTCTCCTCACCGAAGCCGACCACCTCCGCCTCTATATGGGTGCCGTTGCTGCTGACTACATCGCATTGGCCGCCGATGGCGGCACGGCAACCGATGGCCTCCAGGGTGAGGCCGACCATGCGGGTCAGACGCCCCTCCACCACCAGGCCGCGATCGTCGCTGAGACGATCCTGGTAGCGTTTCAGGCGCTCCGTCCAAAGGCTCTGTCGCTCGTTGCCCAACAGCATCTCTATTGATTCTCCTCCTGATCGTCAACCAATCGGGCGCCGGCCAGCAGCGGCGCGATCAGGCTGGTCAGGCGTGAATCGAGGGTGGCGTCGATTTGCGAAGTCTCGGTGATCACTTTACAGCCGCCCCGATCAACCACCGGATCCTCCACCAGTTCCCAGCCCACCTCGGTGTCGCCCAGGGCGTAGATCTCCCGGATCAGCTCGGCATCCTCGGGGTGCACCAACAGCCGCACACTGCGGGAGTTAACCGGCAGTATGGAGAGGGCCTCGCGCACCACGCCAATGATCAGGTTGGGATCGCTCTTCACCTCGCGGCGCACCAGCTGGCGCACGACGGCTATGACCAGGGAGAGCAGCTCGCGCTCGAGCTGATTGTCGAGCTCGCGCAGCGGCTGTTCGAAAGTCTTCAGCAAGCTATCAAGTTGATGCTTATAGTGCTCGAGTTCCTTCCTCGCCCGCTCCAGCCCCTCTTTGTGACCAAATTCGAAACCCTCGCGACGCCCCTCCTCGTAAGCCGCCTGCTGCAGTTTCTCCAGCTGCTGGGCGGTGGGCGGGGCGGATGGCGGTTGCAGGGTACGCTGCTCGCTTACCTTACCGCCGTGGATGTCCGGGGGCAGCCATTGCCTGACATCGGATTCGGGTTTAGACGAACTCATCACCACCACCTCCCAGCATGATTTCGCCGGCGTCGGCCAGGCGGCGAGCCACTACCAGAATCTCTTTCTGCGCGGCCTCCACGTCGCTGAGCTTGGCCGGCGCGGCGGCCTCCAGGTCATCCTTAAGCATCTCAGCGGCACGCTTGGACATATTCTTGAAGACCTTGTCTTTGAGGGCTTCGTCGGCGCCGCGTAGGGCCAGCAGCAGCTGCTCGGTACTGACTTCGCGCAGCAGGGTTTGGATGCCGCGATCGTCCACGTCGATCAGGTTCTCGAAGACGAACATATTGTCCTGCAACTCCTGCCCCAGGTCGGAATCGACCTCGATAATCTCCTCCATCAGCTTGCTCTCGACTGCACCGTCGAGCATGTTGAGAATTTCGGCGGCGGTCTTGATACCGCCCAGGTTGGAGGATTTCACATTGGTGGCGCCGGAAAACTGCTTCTCCAGTATCTCGTCCAGCTCCTGCAGGGCGGCGGGCTGGATACCGTCGAGGGTGGCGATACGCATGACGACATCAGTGCGCACCCGATCGGGGAACTGGCTAACCACCTGGGCCGCCTGGTCGCTTTCCAGGAAGGAGAGGACGATGGCAATGATCTGCGGATGCTCCAGGCGGATCAACTCGGCGATGGCGCGCGGATCCATCCATTTGAGCTGCTCCAGCCCCTTGCTGTTGCGGCCCAGCAGGATGCGGTCGATAACGCCACCCGCCTTTTCCTCGCCCAGGGCGTTAGTGAGCATGTTGCGGATATACTCGTCGGAACCGAGACCCAGGGCGGTCTGTTTCTCCAGGGTGGAGACGAAGTGACTCATCACCGCCTCCATCTGATCGGTGGAGACATCGGTGAGGCTGGCCATCGCCAGACCCACATCCTGCACTTCCTTGGGGCCCATGTGGCGCAACAGTTCTGCCGCATCCTTTTCGCCCATCGCGAGCAGCAGGATGGCAGCGCGCTCCACGCCACCCATCTTGTTAACTTCCTCCACGTTGGCGGATGTAGTTAAAGCTTGTTCAGTGTTTGCCATCTTCGGAGATCCACTTTCTTACAACCTGAGCGACCCGTTTCGGATCTTCGGCAATCATGTTACGCGCCGCGTCCAGGGTCTTTTCATAACTGCGGGGTCCCGGCAGGTGGAGGGAGGCATCACCCGCGCCCAATGCGGCCATTTCAGCGTCCCCTGCGGCGCCTTCCAGATACCCCGCCGACCCAGCGGCAGACGCCCCGGCGGCAGCCATCTGAGAGGGAGTATGGACCACCGCGGCCTGGCGCAACAGGCGCGACATGGCCGGGCGCAGCACCAACAGGATCAAAAGCAGGGCGAGTAACCAGCCACCGGCCTGTTTCACCAGATCCCAGAACCAGGTCTCTTCCCACATCGGCACCTCGGGCAACGGCTCCGGGGCAGCGGGTACGAAAAATGATTCGCTGACAACCTGGACACTGTCGCCGCGCTGCAGATCGAAGCCGATGGCGTCCTTGACCAGACTGGTGATGCGGGTGATCTCTTCCGGCGTCCGCTCAACCGCCACCGGCTTGCCATCCTGGTCGGCAACGTAGCGCTCATTGACCAGCACCGCGACGGAAAGGCGACGCAGCCGGTTGTTCGGCAACCGGGTATGGCTGATTGTCTTGTCGACCTCGTAATTACGGGTCGCCCGCTTGCTGCTGTTGAGGGGAGTGCCGCCCGCCTCGCCAGCCGCACCACCCGTGGCCACTTCTGGGGCGACGCCCGCTGCCGGCGGCTGGTTGGACAGCGCTCCGGGCACACCCTGAACCTCACTGAGCAGACTCTGTTGTTCGTTGATCTGCTCCGAACGCAGCGCGTTGGCGTCCGGATTGAAGTACTCCTGGGTCTGTTCGGTGATGGTGAAATCCACATCCGCGGTAACCTCGGCGCGCAGATTCTCACGCCCCACCAACGGCGCCAGAATATCCTCGATGCGCTGCTTGAAGTGCCCCTCCAATCCCTTGGTATATTCGAATTGGCTGCTACTCATCTCCATTTCGCGTGAGTCCTGCTTGGTGCTCAGCAGACGCCCCCGCTGATCCACCACGGTGACGCGGGAGACCTCCAGCTCCGGCACGCTGGCGGCAACCAGGTGGGTGATCGCCTCGACCTGGCCCTTCTCCAGGGTGCGTCCCGGATAGAGCTTGACCACCACCGAGGCGCTGGGGAATTTTCGCTTACGAATGAAGACCGACTGTTTGGGCGCGGCCAGATGGACACGTGCCGATTCGACACTGGCCATGGTCATGATGGAACGGGCCAGCTCGCCTTCGATGGCGCGCTGGTAGCGGGCCGTCTCCACCAGACGGCTGGTGGTGAAACCGGTCTCCTGCTGCATCAGTTCGAAGCCAACGGAGCCCGACTGCGGCAAACCCTGGCCGGCAAGTTTCATCCGCGCCTCGCGCAGATCGCTACTGGAGACCATGACGATGCCATTGCTTTGATCGACCTCATAATCGATACCGGCCGACTGCAGGGCTTGGGCGATCTCCATGGCGTCTTTCTGCGACAGATTGCCGTAGAGCGGCACATAGCTCGGCGTCTGCGACCACAGCACAATGGCCACCCCGAGGGCCACGCTGGCCGCGATGCCGACCATCACCGCTATCTGACGAACGATCGGGTTATCCTGTATGCGGTTGGCTACCTGGATTTCACCAGTGCCTGCCCTTGCTGTGTCTGCTGCCATGACTTTTTCGCTTTTTCAGTTAGTTAGATTGGCATGTTCATGACGTCCTTGTACGCTTCAATCAGCTTGTTGCGTACCTGGACCATGGCTTCGAAAGAGAGACTCGACTTCTGCGCCGCGATCATGACCTGGGTCAGGTCCATATCGCCCTCGCCCTTCTCGAAGGCTTCACGCATGGCACTTGCCTCCTGCTGGATCTCGTTGACCTGGTCGATCGACTGTTTCAACAAAGCACCGAAATCGGCGCCGCCGCTGCGTTGGGGCTCATCGCTGCGATTGACCGCCTGCGCCGACATGGCGCGCATTTGTGCCAAAACCTGATCGATATTCATAGTGGTGTTCATAGCAATCTTCCCCGATCGTTAGCTATCAAAGGCTAATACGCACACTCCATACCAAACCGCTCAGCGTGGGATCGCGAGCCCCGCCTCGCGCATGCGGGCTATCTTGTAGCGCAAGGTACGCTCGCTAATACCCAACTTCTCGGCAACCCGCTTGCGGCTGCCGTTGACCTCTTCCAGGGCATCCAGAATCATCTGCTCCTCCACCGAACGTAGGTCCTCCGGCAGGCGGCCGCCTGCGCTGGGCAGCTTGTGCTCCTGCACAACAGTCACCGCCTCGGTTGTCTCCTCGAAGCAGATGTCCCCCTCGTGGATCTGGCCTTCGTTGTGCAGGATCAGTGCGCGCTGCATCAAATTGTCGAGTTCGCGGATATTGCCCGGCCAGCTGTGACTCAACAGCCGCTGTTTCACCTCGTTGCTGAATTCGGGCAACGGTTGTCCGGGGCGCAGGCTTTTCTGCAGCAGATGGCGGGCCAGGGGCAGGATGTCGCGCTGACGCTCGCGCAGCGGCGGCAGGGTCAACGGAAACACATTGAGCCGGTAGTAGAGATCCTCGCGAAAGCGTCCCGCCGAGACCTCTTCACGCAGCTTGCGGTTGGTGGTGGCCAGCACCCGAACGTCGAGTTCGATCAGCTTGCGGCCACCGAGCCGCTCCAGCTCCCGCTCCTGCAGCACACGCAGCAGTTTGGCCTGAAGGGCTAGGCTCATCTCGGAGATCTCGTCCAGCAGCAGGGTACCACCCTGGGCCTGCTCGAACTTGCCGGGGGCCGACTGATAAGCGCCGGTAAAGGCTCCTTTCTCGTAGCCGAAGAGTACCGCCTCCAACATGTTTTCGGGAATGGCTGCGCAGTTGATGGCGACGAAGGGCCCCTCGGCACGGGCAGAACATTGGTGGATATAGCGGGCGAAGACCTCCTTACCGGTGCCGCTCTCGCCATTCAACAACACGGTCGCCTCGCTGCGGGCGACACGGCGGGCCAGTTCCAGCACCTCCCGGCTGCGCAGGTCTTCCACCACCGGCCCGTCGATGGACGATTCATTGGCCGGCTTGATGTGTCCCGCCACCTTGCTGACCAGCACTTCGGCCTCGAAAGGCTTGACCAGATAGTCGACGGCGCCGTCATGCATGGCCGCCACGGCCTTCTCGATACTGCCATAGGCGGTCATCAACAACACCGGCATCTCCGGGTGGCTCGCCTTGATCTCACGCAGCAGGGTGTGGCCGTCCATGGGGCGCATCTGTACATCACTGACCACCATGCCGACACACCCCTGACGCAGAATTTCCAGCGCGTCGCCGCCTTCGCTGGCCACCTTAACCGGATAGCCGGCCAGCTCCAGGGTATCGCTAAGTGCCTCACGCAGGGATGGGTCGTCTTCCACAATCAGGACCGTTGCCAAACTCATGACAGGCTCCTTGTTTCTCTCTTTTCTTGACGGTAAATGGGGTAAGTCGGGAGGTGTCCGGATATCTCATCCGTCGTCTCCAGCGCCAGCGGAAAACGGATGTGGAAGCGGGCGCCGCCCGCCTCTGCCTGTTCAAGATGGATCTCGCCACCATGGCTGAACACTAGATTCTGCACCACCGCTAGGCCGAGTCCCGTACCGCCGCTACGGGTGGTGAAAAAGGGGTCGAACACCCGCTTGCGCAAGGCTTCCGGTACTCCCGCCCCGTTATCTTCAAATTCGATTTCGATCTCTTTATCGATCCGCAGGGTCACCGCGATGCGGGAGGCTCGGTGCTGGATGGCATTCTCCAGCAGGTTATTGAAAAGCCCCAGCAGGGCATCCTTGCGACCGATCATACGTGCCCTGCCCCGACTCCGATCACGCAACACCAATTGGCTCGCGCTCTCTGCCAGCACCTGCTCGGCAGCGCCGGAAAATTGGCTCAGGAGATCACTGAGCGAGACCACGCAATCACCCGCCTCACCGCCACGGGCGAACATCAGGATGTCCTGGATCTGGCGTTCCA
>JASFJY010000172.1:0-6676 GCA_050119415.1 Chromatiales bacterium
GGAGCATATTTCCGGCCTGCACTTTCGTCGAGATGAGCGAATTATCGCCAATCCGGTCAGGCCGTTGACGGTGGAGGCGATTCCCTCGCCCATCAGCTCAGGGCAGGCGAGCTTCGACAAGCCGCTGGTCTATTGGGAAACCTCACGCGGTTGTCCCTTCCGGTGCAGCTTCTGCAGCAGTGCCGAAGATCGGCTGCGGACCCTGCCGATGGCGCGTATCGAAGCCGATCTGAAAGTCTTGGAGGGCCTGCAGAACAAGACTGTCAAGCTACTCGATCGGAGCTTTCATCTGGGCAAGGCCCGCACGAAACAGCTGCTTGAACGTTTCGCTGCTACGCCGTCAGGCTTACGCTTTCATCTGGAACTCAATCCCGACCGGATCTCCGATGAAGCGATGGCGATCTTCCGCAGGGCGGAACCGGGCAAGTTTCAGTTCGAGATCGGACTGCAGACCCTGCAGGAGCCGGTGCTGAACGCCATCGACCGGCGGATGTCGATACCCAAGGCCCTCGATAATATTCGCCGCTTGGTGGAGATGCATCGCCATTCTGTCCACCTC
The DNA here is from genome assembly GCA_050119415.1 of Chromatiales bacterium. Classification (GTDB taxonomy): domain Bacteria; phylum Pseudomonadota; class Gammaproteobacteria; order Chromatiales; family Chromatiaceae; genus Thiodiazotropha. The sequence continues at coordinate 560 of JASFJY010000172.1, forward strand.
GATCTCATCGTCGGACTGCCGGGAGAGGATGCCGGGTTGTGCGCAGATTCTCTCGATCGCACCTTCGCCCTCTATCCGGATCATCTGCAGTTAGGCACGCTCAAGCTCTTGCCGGGAACTCCGCTGCGTGAGCGGGCGGAGCAGTTAGGCTATCGCTGGGATAAGACCCCTCCCTACGAGATCCTCTGCCATCCCCGGCTGAGTTTTCACGAGATAGCCCGCTTTAAACACTATGCGGAGCTACTGGAGCGCCTCTGGAACAGCGGCTATCTGCGTGCCACATTGGCGGGGCTGGTCGAGAATCTCTATCAGGGGCGGCTTTCGAGCTGTTTCGATGACTTGTTGGATGAGGCGGGTATTGGGTTGGCGATGGAGAATCTACAGCCGGACCGCCTGTTCGAGCGGATAAGTGATTTCGTCGTCGATCGTTTATCCCAACTGCCCGAACTGGCCGAGTGGCTGCTGTGGGACTACTGTCACTACAGCCTGCTCAACCGCAAGACACCCGCCTGGATCGCCCGACGTCTCACACAGGGGGAGCGGATCAGTGTCGACGGTACCCGGCGGTATCTATCTGTCTTGACCCTCTCAGACACCGCTGTCGGGCTGTTGAACCGTTTGTCGATAGAGAAGCGCCGGCCCGGCCGCTACGCCCTCTGGCCGAGGCAGCACAAAAAGGGCAAACCGGTAGAGATCTTCGCTCTGGATGCAGCCATACAGGAGGGCAGTTGCTGAGGATTTCATCATTTCGGTTCCTGGTGAATGGCTCATTGATGGGATCGCGGGTCACTGATTGCATCCAGGGCCCCCTCGGGGATGAGTCGGCGGGCCGATTGATCGGCAAATCTGCGATACAGCAGGGCCATGATCGAGCGCAACCTGTGCTCCGTTTCAGCGCGTCCGCTCAGGCCGCTGAGGCTGGCGCATTCACCCCAACTGTGTCTCTGAAGGACACGTAGCACCAAGAGTTGCCGCTCCGGCAGGCTCAATCGGCCATCGCCCAGTCCCCGCAGGGCCATTCTTTCGATGGCGGGCAGCGTGCTCTCATAACCGCGGCGGGCGAAGGCGAAACCGGCCAGATCGGACCAGTCATCGGAACTCAGCACTATCCGCTCACCTATCCCGGAGGCGGCCAGCAGTCGACAGGCCAGGGAGGCCGGCAGATCACGCAGAGGATCCCCCAGCTGCGCGGGTAGCTGTTGGGCGAAACGGTTCACGGCCTGTTCGGCCATGGCGTTGCCTTGACCGCTTAGGGGGGTGATCATCAAGACAGAATGGTCACCGCTGCTGGTGACGGAACGCAGGCCCAGACGGACCGGCTTGAGTCCGTTGCGATGCCAGAATCCGAACAATGCTTGCGACATGCCAAAGCTGGTGCCGAGATAGTCCATACCCAGATTCCTGGCATGGCTGCGGATCTGTTTGAGCAGCAAGCTGCCGAGCCCGCGACGCTGGATGGCCGGGTGAATGGCGATACGCACGATGCGCAGCCCTTGTAGACAGGAGGCCGAGGCTATACCCACATGGGCCGCCAGCGATTGCGCCAGCAGATGGCCCTTGGGGCGTCGCCGGCCGGCCCAGATCTCGTGTGCGAGCTGGGGATCAAAGCCACCTTCGGTTGATAGAAGGGCGACCCCGACGACCTGATCCCGATGACGCAACAGCAACGTGCGCAGGTTGGGCGCATCCAACAACAGGCGGAAATCGAGGGGAGTGGTACGGTAGTGGGCCAGCACCAGCAGGCCGAAGAGCTGCTGCAGGAGTGGCTCGTGGGCCAACAGCCAGGCAGTGTCGGGCCACAGCGCTTGCACATTGTCAGCGCTTGCCGAGGCCACCTGCCAATCGGGCGCCGGATTGGCATCGAGTCCGAGCATGCCGAAGAGCAGGGGCTCCAGGGGGTCGTCGGCTGCCCATCGTATCGGCGTCTGCAAGGGCAGTTCCCGCCACTGGGGTGTTGTCCGATCGAGATGGGCCTTGAAGCGCAGGGCGAAACCGCGCCCGGTACCTTCGTAGCCGTGGAGGGTGGTGGCAAAGACCACTCGCGGGTAGCGTTCGAGCAATCCCTGCAGGAGCGCCGTCGGTATGGCGGCCGCTTCATCCACCAACAACAGATCGGCCGTTTGTGGATGGGTCAGCAGGTGGTCCGCTGCCGAGTAGGCGAGGCTGCTTGATCGATAGTGTAGCGCTCCCCGTTTCAGCTCGGCTCCCGGCAGTAGACGCCTTGCCTGCTCAAACAGCGCATCGACGGCACCCCGACGAGGGGCGGTCACCCACAACTGGCGCGTTGCCTCCCGCATCAATCGTGCGGCGGCGATACCCATGGCCGAGGATTTGCCCCGGCCCCGATCCGAACTCAGTACCAGCGGACGACGACGGTGCCCTTTGACAACCCGCTCGATCGCCTCGACAGCCCGTTGCTGATCGCCTGTTCGACACTCGCCGTTCAACAGGGGCGGCGGTGGAATAGACGCTACGGCGTCGTCGCTGCGCGCGCATGACAACTGGCCGTTGCTGACACGCACCACCCTGGGGTCCGTTGCCAATATCTGCGCCAGACGTTGCAGAAAGGCACCACCGACCTCAGTGTTCGCATAACCTTCGACAGCCAAGCGTTCATGTTGCGGGTCGGGGTAGCTAGGCCACTGCGCCAGGGGTGGCGTCAACAGCAGCAGCAATCCGCCTCCGCGCAGGGTCCCGCCCAATGCACCGAAGGCGTTGGGATCGAAACCACTGAAGGCATCGTAGATCAGAAAATCGAGCTCACGGCCTAGTTGTTCTTGCGCCTGTCGATTGCGCAGCCTGGCGACACCCCGCGGTGCAGAGTCGCCGATCCAGAGCGGCTGTTCAGGCGCCAAAACCGCAATCATCCGGCTTGCCAGCTCACGGCAACGATCGACATCACCGGAGATCAGCAGCAACCGCCGGTGGTGATGCTCACGGGCTTGTCGTTGCAACTCGATGGCCAGGTCTGTCATTGTCGGTTTATCTGTGGGCATGAATGGACGGTCGTTGCTCTGCGGCTATTTTGACACCTTGGCAACATCTGCGACACTGCGGAGTCCTGCAGGTCCACATGTTGGTCAGGTTTCGAACGAATGGGTTTTTATTAAATGAGAACGCATGGGTCAAACTCCCGAGTGTTACAGGGCGAGGGTAAACGTGGTTGAACCCCTCATTGCGCAGCGCATTCGGGTGCGTGGGCTGGTGCAGGGGGTTGGATTTCGCCCCACCGTGTGGCGCCTGGCCGGCGAGTTTGGACTCAGCGGCGAGGTCTGGAACGATAGCCAGGGGGTGGAGATGCTGGTCAGTGGGCCGTCCACGCAGCTCGACGGCTTCTGTCGGCGTCTGCTCGCCGAGGCGCCACCCCTGGCCCGGATAGATGCCATCGAACGCTACCCGTGCGAGACACCGCCGGTTGGCTCGGATTTCCGAATATCTCCCAGTCGCGGCGGCGAAATCCACACCGGCGTGGTGCCGGATGCAGCGATCTGTCCCGCCTGCCGGGAGGAGATCGACGACCCCTCCGACCGCCGTTATCGCTATCCCTTCACCAACTGCACCCACTGCGGTCCGAGGCTCAGCATCGTCGAGCGCATCCCCTACGATCGCGTCAATACCAGTATGCGCCACTTCCCCATGTGTCCGGCTTGCGAGGCCGAATACGCAGATCCGGCCGACCGGCGTTTCCACGCCCAGCCCAATGCCTGTCCCGTTTGCGGTCCCCGGGTTTGGCTAGTGGATGCCTCAGGGGAGGCCTGGCCATTAGCGGAAAATCAGGATGCGATCCAGGTCGCCAGCGAACTGCTGGGGCAGGGCCGGATACTGGCGATTAAAGGCGTCGGCGGTTTCCACCTCGCCTGTGACGCCGCCGATGAAGCGGCAGTGAGCCGATTGCGCGCACGCAAGGGGCGTTATCACAAGCCCTTCGCCCTAATGGCGCGGGATCTCGGGGTGGTAAGGCGCTACTGCCAGGTTTCGCGAGAGGAGTCGGAACTGCTGCAGTCGCCGGCGGCGCCAATCGTGCTGTTGTCGCGGTTGCAACAGCAGCTGCTGGCGCAAAGCGTCGCACCCGCCCAAGTCAGCCTGGGATTCATGTTGCCCTATACCCCTTTGCACCATCTGTTGTTGGCCGCTTGGGAACGGCCTCTGGTGATGACCAGCGGAAATCGTGTCGAGGAACCCCAGTGCATCGACAACCGGGAGGCGGCGACTCGACTGCAACCCCTGGCCGACCTGTTTCTGCTGCACGATCGCGAAATCATTAACAGGGTTGACGATTCGGTGGTGCGTGTCATGGAGCGGGCGCCGAGGCTGCTGCGTCGGGCGCGGGGGTATGCGCCGGCGCCGATCGCCCTGCCAGAGGGCTTCGAGGAGGCGCCGCCGCTGCTGGCCCTGGGCGGTGAGTTGAAGAACACATTCTGTCTGCTCAAGCAGGGTCAGGCGATCCTCTCCCAGCATCTGGGGGATCTGGAGAACCTGATCTCCTACCAGGACTATCTGCACAACCTGGAACTCTATCGCGAGCTCTATGATCACCATCCCACTGGCCTGGTATGCGATCTCCACCCCAACTACCGTTCAACCCGCCACGCCCGGCAGCTGGCGGAAGCCTCACAGCTGCCGCTGATAGCGGTGCAGCACCACCATGCCCACATCGCCAGCGTGCTGGCGGACAACGGCTGGCCGCTGCACAAGGGGCCGGTCCTGGGGATCGCGCTGGACGGTTCGGGTTACGGTACCGACGCGACGGTCTGGGGCGGCGAGTTCCTGCTCGCCGACTATGGTGATTTCCGACGCCTAGGAGCCTTGCGGCCGACCCCGCTACCCGGCGGAACCCAGGCGATCCTGCAGCCCTGGCGCAACAGCTTCAGCCAGCTATACGTCAGCCTCGGTTGGGGCCGGGTGGAGGCGGATTGGGGCGATGTGGAGGGGATTCGCTGGCTCGCCCGACAGCCCCTGGAGACCCTCAAGGGCATGATGGAAGCGGGCCTCAATGTGCCCGCAAGCAGTTCATGCGGCCGTCTGTTCGATGCGGTGGCGGCCCTGCTGGGGATCTGCCGGGAGTCGATCAGCTATGAGGGGCAGGCGGCTATCGAACTGGAGGCCGCCGCCCTGGCGGCAACTGGGCGGGATGAGCGGGGCTATCTGTTGGAGACCAGGCCACGGGAGGACCTGCTGCTGCTCGATCCGGCACCGATCTGGCCAGCCATGCTGGATGATCTGCGCGCTGGTGTCGGCAAGCAGGAAATCGCCTGGCGTTTCCATCAGGGGCTGATCGACAGTCTAGTCGGACTGGCGCTGCGACTGGCGCAACGCGAGGACGTGGAGACACTGGCACTCTCGGGCGGTGTTTTCCAGAACCGGACTCTTTTCGAAGGTGTCGTGACATCGCTGCGCGAGGCGGGATTGGATGTCCTGACCCATCGGCGGGTGCCGACCAATGATGGTGGATTGTCCCTCGGCCAGGCAGCGGTCGGGGCGGCTCGAATTATTCAGAATTAACTCTTCCCCAGCGGTCTATATTGTCAGTAAGGGGAGATCGCATCGAGAGGAGGTCCCAGATGGCCGTTCATTTTCCAACCCGCTATTGGCACAAACTCTCAGACGACCGGGTGCAGTGCGACCTCTGTCCTCGCTTCTGCAAGATCAAGGAGGGCAAGCAGGGATTGTGTTTCGTACGTGAGAACTATCAGGGTGCGATCGTGCTCAACACCTATGGGCTTTCCAGCGGCTTCTGTATCGATCCCATCGAGAAGAAGCCGCTGAACCATTTTCTACCCGGTACGCCCACCTTCTCTTTCGGCACCGCCGGCTGTAATCTGGCCTGTAAATTCTGCCAGAACTGGGATATCAGCAAATCCCGCGAGATGCACACCCTGGCCGACCAGGCATCGCCGGAGACCATCGCCGCCACTGCCGAGCGTCTGGGCTGCCGCAGCGTGGCCTATACCTACAACGATCCGGTGATTTTCCATGAATACGCCATCGATGTCGCCCAGGCCTGCCACGAGAAGGGGGTACTCTCGGTCGCCGTGACCGCCGGCTACGTCTGCGCCGAGCCGCGCGCCGAGTTCTACCGCCACATGGACGCCGCCAATGTGGACCTGAAGGCCTTCA
>JASFJY010000173.1:0-6662 GCA_050119415.1 Chromatiales bacterium
CTGGATCGACTACGAGCCCAGTTTCGGCAAGCAGACGGTCTATCTCGATGACAGCGACAATCCCACTGAGGCGGCCACCACCATCGAGCGGATGCCGGAACTCGCTGCTGGGGGTGTCAACTACCTGGCGCCCCCTATGTGGGCCCTGGTGACGCTGGAGAATGGGAAGATCGTACCCTCCGACTACGCCCTGACCGCCAAGGCCAACGGTCTCAAGCTGATTACCTGGACCCTGGAACGCTCCGGCCTGCTGGGCAGCGGCGGAGGCTGGTACTACCAGAGCATTACCGACGCCACCGACAACGACGGAGACATGCTGGTGCTGCTTGACGTTCTGGCCCAGGATGTGGGTATCGAGGGCATCTTCTCCGACTGGCCGGCCACCGTCACCTACTATGCCAACTGCAAAGGGCTCTGAGCCTGGTCCGAATGTTTCACCCGATTGCTTAGAAAAGAAATGACCAAAGAAGCTATGGTCAATTCGTGAATCGGCGCGTTCCCGGGTGAAACATTCCGACTAACTCCCCACGCTACATTTTTTTGTTTCATAGAAAATATGCAAAAAACCTTCAATTAATACGAACATAACTGCACCAATTCATTTAAAGGTTTAAATCATGCCGCCGATAGTTTTTAGAGCGAGGCGGGGACGAATCAGGTAATGACATCTCTATCCAGCGATCTTCTCTGCCCTCTTCAGATGAGTAACATGGGACGACAAAAGGTCACGACAGCAGTGAGGAGACTACCCCTTTAGTATTCGCTACCGTCTCCTGCCCAAACTGCGTGGCCGCAAACCGGCCCGCGTAATAATTAGAGAATCTTATGTGGGCTGACACGAAGACCTCTGAACGACCGAAAGTCCTCATCATTGATGATGACAAGCGCTACCTGCAGAGCCTGGCGGCCCTGCTGGAGCCCCACTATGAGATCATCACCGACAACAACAGCCTGAACGCGCTCGGACTCGCCATGACCGAGCAACCCTACCTGATCCTGCTCGATTTGGTGATGGAGAATATTGACGGCTACCAGGTGATCCGCGAACTGAAACAGAATCTGGAAACGACGGACATTCCGGTAATCATCGTCACCGGTTCTCACGAGACCGAGGACGAATCCCTTTGTCTGCGTCTCGGTGCGGTGGATTACATCACCAAGCCCTTCACTCCCGAGATTGTCATGGCACGTGTACAGACCCATGTGGAGCTAAAGCGGCAGAAGGAACTGCTGAAGATCCTCTCATATCAGGATGGCCTTACCGGTATCGCCAATCGACGTTATTTCGATGACATGCTGATCCACGAGCATCGCCGTTGCAAACGCGCCGAGGCTCCCCTTTCCACTCTCATGATCGATATCGACTTTTTCAAGTTGTACAATGACATCTACGGTCATCTGACCGGTGACGACTGTCTTAAGCTGGTGGCCAAGAGCATGCATGCCCAGCTCAGCCGCTCCGGCGACCTGCTGGCCCGTTACGGTGGCGAAGAGTTCGTCTGCGTCCTGCCCAATACCGACCTGAATGGCGCCAGCAATCTAGCCGATAAGCTTCGAGCCGCCGTGATTAAACAGCAGATTCCACACGAGGCAGGGATTGATGGTATGGTCACCGTCAGTATCGGCGTCGTCTCCGGCAAGCCCGTCGAAGGAGTCGACCCACGCAAGTTTCTGCAGCAGGCGGATCACTGCCTCTATCAGGCCAAGGTATCTGGGCGCAACCGTATCCACACCGAGCTTTGTTGCGAGGAGAGCCTCAGGCAGACCGGATGAAACATTCCTTCTAGTCTCCCGAACACCCCCTAACTATATACCCCCCCGACCGCTCATCACGCTCCAACTCCAGAATGCCGTGGCTCTGCGCCTCCTCCAGCAAATCGCCGAAGGAGCGGAAGCCGTAGTAGGATTCGCTGAAGCCCGGTTTTTGCCGCTTCAGGGTCTGCTTGATCATCGAACCCCAGATCTTCTCGCCCTCGCCGCGCTCCTCGAGCAGCGCGCGGTAGGTGGCGACAATCAGATTCCAGGCCTCCCTTTTCTTGCTTTCGGGTGATTTTTCCCCGCTCTTGGCCGAGGCCTTGGCGCTCTTCTTACTGGTTTTGGCTGCGCGCTTACGGGTCGGTCGCTCACGTTTGACCAAATCGTCGTAGTAGATGAACTCGTCGCAGTTGGCAATTAGCAGGTCCGATGTGGAATTCTTCACCCCGAGACCGATCACCGTCTTGTTGTTCTCCCGTAATTTACTGACTAAAGGTGAGAAATCGGAATCACCACTGATGATGACGAAAGTATCGACGTGCTCCTTTGTGTAACAGAGATCCAGGGCATCCACAACCAGTCGGATATCGGCTGAATTCTTGCCTGACTGGCGCACGTGTGGGATTTCAATCAGCTCGAAGGACGCCTCGTGCATGGCGGGGCGGAAATCCTTGTATCGGGACCAGTCGGCATAGGCTTTCTTGACCACGATATTGCCCTTGAGCAACAGCCTCTCCAGCACTTTGACAATATCGAATTCGGCGTAGTCGGCGTCCCGCACACCCAGCGCGACATTTTCAAAGTCGCAGAAAAGCGCCATGATCTTGGTATCGGTGTTTTGTGTCATTGTAAAATTCTCCCAAAGCGCTTGTGGACTCGCTTCATCTTTCCCCCATAGTAGTTGTGCTGCCTTACAGTATACTGTGACAAATGGTGAATACCCTCGGGCAAGGGATAAAAATCCTCAAATTCCTTCTTGGCCAGAGCAGTTGGCCATCTCCCGGGCCATATTGCAAGGAACCGCTGATCAATGCATGAAGCAGCGTGCGGTGACTGAAAGGATCCAGCTCTGCGTTGAAAAGCTTCGCAATAGCCCACTATAACCCGGCGACTGAAGATGACATATTTAGTTGCCGGGTTAATAATACCTATTGTAAGTAGGTTCGAATCGGCAGCAGAAAACAGCCCCTCAGGCAATCGCCTGTTTAACGGCTAAGAAAACAGTCAAATACCTTTGCGTTTATTTGCGGACTAAATGAAATAAAAACTCAAACAAGCGAAAAACATGCTACGAGATTCGTTCAATAGAGAGATCCACTACCTGCGCCTTTCAGTGACCGATCGTTGCGACTTCCGCTGTTTCTACTGTCTGCCGCGCGGATTCCGAGACTTTGAAACACCGCAGGAGTGGCTCACCCCTGAAGAGATCGAACGGGTGGCCGCGCAGTTCACCGCGCTCGGCGTCGAGCATATCCGCCTGACCGGCGGCGAGCCGCTGGTGAGAAAGGAGCTGGCGGAGATCGCCCGACGCATCGCCGCCCTGCCCGGCATCGAGGAGCTGTCGCTCAGCACCAATGCCTCGCGGCTCGCCGAACAGGCTCACTCACTCCACCAGGCCGGTGTGAGACGTCTCAACATCAGCCTTGACTCACTGGACGAGGCCAACTTCACACGCATCACCGGCAGCCGACCGGGGCCGGTGCTAACCGGCATCGAGGCCGCTAAAAGGGAAGGCTTCCAACCGATCAAGATAAATATGGTGGTCATGCGCGGCATCAACGATCACGAAGTGGAGGCAATGGTCGACTATTGTATACAGCAGGGCCTGACCCTGCGTTTCATCGAGACCATGCCGGTCGGCGAGGGCGGCCGCCATGCCAGCGAACACTATCTGCCGCTGGCCGAGATCGAAAGCCGCCTGAGGCAGCGCTACTGTCTCTCACCCGCCGCCATGCAGGGCAGCGGTCCGGCCCGCTATTTCCAGATCGACGACAGCGAACTGGTGGTCGGCTTCATCACCCCCCAATCACAACACTTCTGCGAAAGCTGCAACCGGGTGCGCCTCTCGGTGACCGGCGACCTGCACCTCTGCCTGGGCCAGGAGGACCGACTGGCACTGCGCCCGCTACTGCGCGCAGGCGCCAGCGACGCTGAGATTCAGCAGGCCATTCGCCAGGCCGTTGCCCGCAAACCGAAGCGCCACTACTTCAACGAAGCAGCAACGGCAATCATCCGTCCCATGTCGGCGCTCGGCGGCTGAGTAAACTGCTAGTATAACTTATCCTGATTACCCTCAACGCTCAGCTACTAGATTTTGAACCATTCATCTCACCTTACCGCTATCAGGGTATCCAAGCGATCAAAGTCATTAACTACCCGCCAATCGCCACCGCCGTTAATCACTCGCTGCTGCCATGCACCTAGACGCCTGAGGTAGTCTCGTGGATCGATATTGTCCGTGCGAAGCTTGGTGACATTCAGTGCGACAACATGAATACCGGATAACGTGATAGGGAAGTTTCGAATGTGGCCTTTTTTTAAATCTTCTTTGAGGTCTGAAAATACCAGAATATATTTTTCCCGCGCACCCGTTTCATTGAGATATTCAGCCGCCTGCAGCACGCCACCGGTAATATCGGTATACGCACTGCCCCGTTTTACACTGTCGACAAACTCATCCATTTTGTTCTTAAACAGACGCTTTTGATTGTTTGCCATGCTTGGACGCAGGTCGAACGTCATTCTCGCGATAATATCCTTTTCACTGAAGCTGCCACTATCGATCCGGGCGGCGGCGAACGAATCACCGCTTTCCAGGGTGGCCAACAGATAGTTAAGTATCGCTTGTGCCTTGGCCAACTCCTGGGAGTAGGTTCCCGAGGTGTCGATCAGTAGGTATACCGCCCTGCTTGAGGGTGTAGTCTGAGCGCAGGAAGCAAGGACTGTTGATAACAACAGCGTCAAGCCAAACTTTAATATGGCTCTACATTTCATGATCGTATCTCCTTGGCCGGTCATTCCACCGGCCGCTCCAGAGTCTGCTAGCTCTTGCTGAATGCAAGATCGTCTTCATCCGCCTGCTCGCCACCGCGTCTCTTGCGCATTGGCTTTTTTGCGGTTTTTTCACCTACTTCAACTGTATGCATGGCCTTGGATTTACCATCCAATGCTGGCTTGGCCCTTTGCGCGACCGCTTCCCGGCTACGCGCTTTGATGCCGATACTTATTAACTTTTCGATAGCGAGCGGTACTGTGACCATCATGTCGTATAGATATACCGCTATCTTGCTCAGCTGATTTACCACCCCCCCAGTCAAGCGCAAGACAATTACGATTACACGCAACACGGCAACGGAAGCCACGCCCAAAACGGTGCGCGTGGAGTGGATGAATGACTCCAAGGGTATTGCGACAAAGGAGAGCGCAAAAGGCAACACAAAGCCCATCACCATTTGGCCTATCGATGGAATCCATCGAAACTCCGCCTCAACAACGCCGGCACCGACCAGCGACTGATTCAAGGCTTCCCGGTCAAGCGCCAACAGATCGCGCATATAGGCCAGTGAAGCCTCAATACAGGCGAGAATCAACAATAGGGTGAAGGTGACCAACATCATGCGTTTGCGCATCCTATCATCCATATTACTGATTACCGGAAAGAGCTTGGTAATCCGTAGCGATTCCAATAGGAACAACCCCATTGCGATTTCAATCAAGATGATAACCAACGCGGCGATATTGGATGTCTTCAGATCACCGATATAACTCGCACCACCCACCATCTCAGACATCGGCATGGCAATAAGCTGAAAGTTGATCAACCCTCCCATCACAGCGACAACCAACACCACACCGGCAATGAAGAATTGCGTTAGGGACGATGCGCTCAAGGCACGGGCGGCTTTATCTTCGCCTGCGCGTATGGCGCTGTACATCTCCATATGCCGATCCATAGCCTCTGCACGCTCCTGCGAGATGGAGACAGCGGCCTGGGCCTTATCCATTTTCCCATTGAGAGAGCGCCAGTGAGGCTGCATTCCAGCCAGAAGACGATGACGTTCACCGGTGGCCTTCTGATACGCCTTAAGGGTATTTTCATGTGCCGCAATAACCTTATCTTTGATATCCTCAAGAATATGAGATACCAAAGGATCTGCCTGTTTCGGCAACTCAGATATTGTCTGCACGATATTTAGCCATTCCGGCGGCAACGGCGGCGTGTCGGTAGACGACTCATAGTCTTTTTCCAGCTTGTCAATCACATCGCTGAGCTTGCGATGCAGTGCTGGATAGCGACTCAGGTCTTTTGCCACGACCTCACTGACACGAGTGAATTCCCGCTCAATCACTTTTTCACTGGCCTCGCGGCCCTGGGCAAGAATCACTTCTTTGTTGCGGTTGATGACTTGCCGCTCAATATGCGCCACCGCCCGCGCGGCGCTGCGCATAAAGCGGTAGACGCTCCGTCCGGTGGTTTTTAACATCTGATGGGCCGGCAGACGCGCCAGATATAAGACGATGACCAATACAACCAGCCAGATCGCCAGCGAAACTCCAGGCTGGTCAGACCAGATCATTTGCAAGTCTGAAAACATGATTCTACTCCTTAAATTTGTGAACAGTGGCGCACGGAAGCAGTTCGCGCACTGATGAGGAGTGATTTTTCTCTATGTTTGTGAATAATCTGTGAGTTCTCAGAAATGGCATTCCGCGGGGTAGGAACCTTGTGCCCCTACCCCTTCCAAATGTGACGCAGTTCACGCATTTTTTGTGCTTTAGTCATTATGGCAAGACTCTTTTGGGTAGAAGATCAGTCGCACTGGATTGATAAATTCACCGATATTCTGCGATCCACCGATTTTGACGGCAGCGAAAACAGCCTGGAAATATTTAAATTCCCACAGGCC
>JASFJY010000174.1:0-6662 GCA_050119415.1 Chromatiales bacterium
CCTTCATCTCGGTGATTCCGGTGGTGGTTAGGCCTCCAGCAGGGAACCGAGCAGGGAGGCGCTGACCACCACCGGAATCACCGAGATGAAGGCCCCCATGGTGCCGCCGATGGCGAACATGGGCATAAAGGCGGCGACGGTGGTGGTGGTGGAGGCGACCACCGGCCAGTAGACCTCCTTGGTGCCCAGCAGCGCCGCCCCCTCCGGCTTCTCCCCCAGCTCCAGATGGCGGTAGATGTTCTCATTGACGATGATGGCGTCGTCGACGATCAGCCCCAGGGCGATGAGGAAGGCGAACAGGGAGACCATGTTGATGCTATAGCCCAGCAACTGCAGGGCGATCACCGCCACCAGGAAAGAGACCGGTATGCCCAGGGCCGTGATGAAGGCGACGCGGAAGTTGAGCAGCAGATAGAGCGACAGCAACACCAGGGTGAGGCCGACGATACCGGAGGATTTCACTGTCTCCAGACGATTCTTCACATAGACCGAGAAATCGCTGAAGAGCCCCAGGCGCACGCCGGCGGGCAGCCCCTGTTGACGTTCGGCCACGTAGTCCCGCACCTGCCGCGCCACCTCGATGGTGGAGGCCTGCGCGGTCTTGTTGACGGTCAGGTTGACCGAGGGCTTGCCGTTGAAGCGGCCGAGGGTCAGGGCCTCCTCCAGGCGCAGGTCGATACGGGCCAGATCCCCCAGTCGCAGCTGACCGCCCCTGTCGTTGCTGCGCAACACGATGGCCGCCATCTGCTGCGGATCGGGAGGCACGCCCATGCCGCGCAGGCGAATATCGCCGCCGCTCGACTTGAGGGTGCCGCCGGGCAGGTCGCGCAGATTCTCCCGCAGGGCGCGGGCGACCTGGTTCAGCGAGACCTGCCGCGCCGCCAGCACCTGAGGATCGACCACCACCCAGACCTCCCACTCCCGGTCGCCGGCCACGCCTACGGAGGCGATACCGGGCAGCTGGGTCAACTCGTCCTGGATACGCTCGGCGATGGCGTAGAGCTCACCCCGCGCAATGGCGCCGAAGAGACTCACCGAGATCACCGGAAAGCGGGTCTCCAGGCGCGCCAGCTCCGGCTCTTCGGCCTCTTCGGCCAGATCGTCGACCAGGTCGAGGGCGGTGCGCACCTTGCGCATGAAGTTGTCCACGTCGACCCCGCTCTTCAGCTCGATGAGGATGCTGGAGACGCCCTCGTTGCTGGTGGAGCTGATGACGTCGATGTCGGCCAGGCCATCCAGCTCCTGCTCGATGGGCAGGGTCACCTGGCGCTCCACCTCCTCCGGCGAGGCGCCCTCGAAAAGGGTTTTGATGCTAACCCTGTCCTGCTCCACCACCGGGAACATCTCCTGGGGCATGGCGTACCAGGAGAGCACCCCGGCCAGCAGCACGATCACCAGCAGCAGGTTGACCACCAGCGGGTTGCGAATGGAAAAGTCGATCAAGGCGCAGCCCCCTCGGCCTCGGTCACCACCTCGAGGCCGTCGTTGAGCACCTCCACGTCCCTGGCCACCACCGTCTCGCCGGCGGCCACACCCTCAAGGATCGCCTGCCGCTCGTCGATGCGCACACCGACGGTTACCGGCCGGCGTTCGAGACGGCCGTCCCGCACCATAAACAAGTAGTGACCGCCCTCCTCCCGCAGCAGGGCGGAGGCGGGCACCACCAGGGCCTGTTTGCGCAGCCGCAGCGGCAGCGCCACACGCCCCAGTTCACCGGGCAGCAGGTTGTCACCCGCTATGCGGATACGCACAGGGTGGGTATGGGTCTCGGGATCGGGATCGAACTGCAGCGCGACCAGCTCGCCGTCGATCCGGCGACCCTCCACACGGACCGTCACCGGCTGCCCCAGGGAGAGCGCTCCCGCCACATCGTTGCTCACCTCCAGGCGCAGCTCCAGGACAGTGGTATCGATCAGCTCCAGGGCCACTGTGTTGGCCTGCAGCGTATCCCCCACCTCCACCGGCACCCGGTTGACCCGACCCTCGAACGGCGCTGTCAGCCGAGTCCGTTCAAGATTGCGCCGGGCGCGGCTGAGCATCGCCTGCTGACGCGCCAGTCGCGCCCGGCCACTCTCGACACTGTAGTCGAGGCGGGCCAGCTCACTCTCCAAGTTGAGCAGCTTCTGGCGGGCACCGTCACGGGTGGAGGCGGAAGCCAGCGAACCCTTGCCCAACTTCTCCAAACGTTGATACTCCTTCTGCGCCAGATCCCGGTTCTCCCGCGCCAGTTTCAGCAGCGCCTGATCCTGGGCGATGGCGGCGCGGGTCTCAACCACTTGCGCCTGCGCCTCCACCACCGTGTCGCGGTAGTCCGCATCGTCCAATTGCAGCAACAGGTCACCTTTCGACACCAGCGCGCCCGGCTCCACCAAGCGCCGCAGCAACTTGCCGGAAACCTCGAATTGCAGCGAAGCCACCTGCCGTGGCCGCAGCACGCCGGTCAGCGTAACCCGCGGCTGTAGATCCTCCACCCGCACCCGGGTCACCTCGACGCGGGTCACCGGGGGAGGGGTCATCTGCGTGTTCGCCTCCGGACGGGTGGCTATCAGCAGAAACACAAGCAGAAGGGTGGCAAGCACAATAGCCAGTGTGATCAACAGTCGTCGCAGGGTGGATGACACGATACTCTGTGACTCCTTAGTATTGAAGATTGGCAGATTCTATGCGATTTTGGCGCGTTCTGACTGACGATTCGTCAATCCTGATTTTTAAAGTGTGGGAACATATAAGTTATCTGTCGACTCTGTGTGACAGTGAAATCGTCAAGCATTATGAGGCACCACACACAGATAGGTTCCCGAGCAGCCGTTTTGAATATCCCCATCCAGACCACCACCACTGCCCGTCGACTGCTGCTTGCCGGCACGCTGGCGCTGCTACCCCTCTATCCGGCCCTGGCGCAGACGGCCCGCATCGATCAGGGCGTCAACTGGGACTACTGCGATCCGCAAAGCGAACCCTCATCAGCGGCGCCTCCGCCACCTCCGGCCGATTCGGAAGAGCCGCAGATCGAAGCCGATGAGATGACCTACGACCAGACGGCCGGGCAGGGCCTGTTGTCGGGCCATGTGCAGTTCTGGCGTCTCGGCAGCTATGCCGAGGCCGATCGCGCGATCTACCATCAGGCCGAGCGCACCGCCGATCTCTTCGGCAACCTGTTTCTGCAACAACAGGGGCTGAGGCTATCGGCCGAACGCGGCCATATCGAGCTGGACAACGACCGCGGCTGGCTCGCCGCCGGCGAGTTCCGTCTTACCGAACGCAACGCCCGCGGCAGCGCCGAGTATGTCGAGATGTTGGCCCGGGACCTTTTCCAATACGAGGGGGTGACCTACACGACCTGTCCGCCGGGACGCCGGGATTGGAGCCTGAAGGCCGCCGAAATGGAGATCGACATGGCCAAGGGCTGGGGAAGCGCGAAACATGCCCGGCTCCACGTGGGCGCGGTACCGGTTTTCTACTTTCCCTACTTCACCTTTCCGGTGGATGATCGGCGCAAGACCGGCTTTCTCATGCCCACTATTGGCTCATCAGACAAGCTCGGCAGCGAGCTGAAGACGCCCTACTACATCAATCTGGCGCCCAACTATGACGCCACCCTCACTCCGCGCTGGATGAGCGAGCGAGGCTTGATGCTGGGCGCCGAGTTCCGCTACCTGGGCGAACAGCAGCAGGCATTGATCAGCGGCGAGATCCTGGCCGACGACCAGGTCGAGAGTTCCGACCGTGACGATGAACGGCGAGCCTTGCATTTTGAGCACAAGAGCCGGCTGGCCCCCGGATTGACCACCCGCATCGAAACCAGTTCGGTCAGCGACAACGACTACCTCGAGGATTTCGGCACCGGCCTGGCGATCACCAGCACCCGCCACCTGGAACGTGTCGGCGAGATAGCCTACAACCGTGGCGGACTGCAGCTGCTGGGACGTCTGCAGACCTTCCAGACCGTCGACGAAAACCTCAGTCTGAGCAGTTACCCCTATCAGAGGCTGCCTCAACTGAAGGCCAGCTACGGTCAATTGCTGGGAGATACAGGGATCGACTTCGACCTCACCGCCGAATACACCGATTTCCACCACGAAACCCTGATCGATGGCGAACGCTTCATCCTGCGCCCGGCCTTCTCCCTGCCGCTTCGCCGCAGCTGGGGACATCTGGTGCCGCGCCTGAGTATGAACTACGCCAGCTATCGCCTGGATGAGAGCGACACCAGCGATGACCCCACACTGGACTACTTCGTGCCGGCCTTCAGCCTGGATAGCGGCCTGGTCTTCGAACGCGACAGCAGCTGGTTCGGCAGCAGCGCCACCCAGACCCTGGAACCCCGCCTCTACTACCTCTACGCCCCCTACGACGAGCAATCGGATATCCCCGATTTCGACACCGCCGACCTGGGCCTGAGCTTCGCCAACCTGTTCAAGGAGAACCGTTTCAGCGGCTACGACCGTTTCGGCGACGCCAACCAGCTCGCCTTCGGCCTCACCAGCCGATGGCTGGAGGCCGATAGCGGATTGGAACGATTACGCGCCAGCATGGGTCAGATCTACTACCGGCAGGACCGGGAGGTGCAGCTGACGGGCGCGGTCGAAGAAAACCCTTCCTCCGCCGTGGTCGCCGAACTCTCCACCCAGGTCGGCAAGTATTGGCGTGGCATAATGACGGTCAGACGGGATCCCCATTTGGAGGAGGAGAATATCGACACGGGCCGTTTCCGCATCCACTACCGGACCCCGCGCAACCACCTGCTCAACCTGGACTACAACTTCAACCGCGATTCCACCGAGGACCTGGATCTCTCCTTCAACTGGCCTTTCAGCTATAAATTCACCCTAACGGGAAAATGGAAATATTCTTACCTTTATGAAAGGAATATGAATAGAATAGTCGGCCTCGAATATGGCGGGCGCTGTTGTTGGAAGCTGCGGGCCCTCTACCAGCGCTATGTTGTCGACGAGGATGACGAGAGTGAGGAGGACCGCCGCCTGATGCTGCAGCTGGTTCTGGGCGGAATGGGCGCCATAGGGCGGGCGGTCGACATGACCTACGAAGAAGAGATTTATGGTTACCGGACTAACGATTAATGCACAGAATTAAACACTGGTTTCAGATCGTCCTAGTCGCCTGCCTGATGGCGACAGGCACGTTGCAGGCCGCAGTCAAATTCCTGGACCAGATCGTCGCCGTGGTCAACGACGACGTCATCACCCGCAGTGAACTGGAGAGTCGCATACAGGAGATGTTGGTACAGCTGCAGCAGAAAGGCACCAACCTGCCGCCGCTGGAGATTCTGCGCCAACAGGTGCTCGAGCGCATGATCTCCAAACGGCTGCAGCTGCAGACCGCCAGTCGGTTGGGGCTCAGCGTGGATGACGACACCGTCACCAAGGCGATCGCCAACATCGCTAAAACCAACAACATCACCCTGCTGCAGCTGCGCGAAGTACTGGAACGGGACGACATCAGTTTCCCCACCTTCCGCGAGCAGCTGCGCGATGACATCCTGATCACCCGCCTGAAGCAGAAAGAGGTGATCAACCGCATCGTCATCACCGAACAGGACATCAACAACTTCCTCGCCCGCGAGATCGGCAGCCAACGCCAGCGCGCGGCGGTGCATCTGCTGCATATCCTCATCGCCACCCCCGAGGGGGCTTCCCCCGAGGATGTCCAGGCGGCCAAGGCGAAGGCCCGGTCGGTCTATGATGAGCTGCAACAAGGCGCCGATTTCGGCGAAATGGCCATGCGCGTCTCCGACAGCCGCCAAGCCTTGGAGGGCGGCGATCTGGGCTGGATCGAGACCTCGCGCATCCCGACCCTTTTCACCCAACTGGTGGACGAGCTGGAGCCGGGCGCCATCAGCGAACCGCTCCGCAACGCTTCGGGTTATCACATCGTCAAGCTGCTCGAGGTCAAGGGCGGCAACAAGCTGATCGTCAACCAGACCCACGCCCGCCACATCCTGATCAACACCAATGAAATCGTCTCCGACCAAGAGGCCCGCCAGCGGCTGGAGACCTTACGCGAGCGCATTCTCAACGGCGAGTCCTTTGGCACCCTCGCCCGCTCCCACTCCGACGATAAGGCTTCAGCGATCCGCGGCGGCGACCTGGGTTGGACAAGCCCCGGCGACCTGGTGCCCCAGTTCGAAGAACAGATGGACGCCTTGGCCCTGAATGAGGTCAGCGAGCCCTTCAAGAGCCCGTTCGGCTGGCACATTGTGCAACCGCTGGAGCGCCGTCAGCACGACAACACCGAAGAGGCGTTGCGCAACACCGCCCGTCAGGCAATCCAGAAGCAGAAGTCCGAGGAGGCCATCGAACTCTGGCTGCGACGCCTGCGCGACGAGGCCTATGTGGAAGTGATGCTGGACGAACTGGACACGCCTTGATACCCCGTCTCGCTCTGACACCCGGCGAACCCGCCGGCATCGGTCCCGACCTCTGCGTCATGTTGGCGCAGCGTCCCCTCCCCGATACCGAACTGGTCGCATTCGCCGATCCTGAGTTGTTGCTGCGGCGCGCCGAGCAGTTGGGCCTGAAACTCGAACTGCTGCCGTCGCATACCGATGCATCTCCCCGGCCAACACAACCGGGGCAACTCAGAGTGGAACCGGTCAGCCTGCGGCAGGAGGCGGTCTGCGGCAAACTCGATCCTCGCAACGC
>JASFJY010000175.1:0-6634 GCA_050119415.1 Chromatiales bacterium
CAAGTGTCTGCTTGTGAAATAGACACTTTAATATACAAAAAACGACAGATTTAGTTCTTATGTAAACCGCCGAATTTCAACCTCCTGATTTCTTTCGTATATTCGACACAACAAAGAAAACCGCCCGTAGGAGGCGATATTTGTCCGATTCCTAGGGCGGTTCTCGGGTCAGCTATTACCAACCCTAGGAAAATTATCAATCATTTTACGAAAAAAAACAAGCTAATTTCCTACCACGAGCCGGCTATCTGCCACTCAGACAGCCGACCCAGTAAGACCATTAGCTTATCACTGCGCGTTTTTTTCGCGTTCTGCGTCGACGAGTGGTTTTCTCAGCGGCCTTTTCGGCGGCCTTAGCCATCTTGTCGTACTCCTTTGCCATCTTGGCTTGCGCACTTTGTATTGACTTGTTGAGCGCTTTACCCAATCTCAATGCTTTCTTTTGCTCGCTTGTTGCTTGCGCAAGTGACGCCTTGACCTCTTTCAAGCCGGCTCTTGCAGTGGCAACCCGCTCTTTGGCATTCGCTTTAGCTGCTGCAGTTTTAGCCTTGGCCACGGATTCGACCGCTTTGCTTACGCGGCCAGCGGCGGCTTCCACTTGTTTTTCAATCTTGGCAACAGCAGTGTCGGCCTGTTTAATGCGACTCAGTGTACGGCTGTTGACGGCTGACAGCGGGGCGTTCTCTTGTAGTGAAGAAATGACGCTCTCGACCGGCACAACCTTTCTTGCCTTACGACGCTTTTTAACAGTTCCTTTCACGGTTTTTTTAACGGCCATTAGTACTCCTATCGTTTGCTTTTAATAAAGTGCTATAAATATAGTTCGTTAACTTATTGATAACAAGTCCAATAATATAATTTTTTTAATAAAATGTCATTTATTCTTATTCAATTAGGGTAAGAGCTGTTCTTATTGCTAACAAATAGACATTCCCGGCGTGTAAAAAATGAGGATTGGTTGCACCCGATCTGTAGGAAAATACTGGTTTTAAGATGGCTGCCGATTCAGGCCCGCACTTTAACATTCGGGCTTGAATCAAATATCAGTCTGAATTTCGCAAGGCTTCACCTTTGCCTGTTATTATCCCTGATTAAGATAAAAACAGAGCAACCCGCTCAGCCCGATAATCGGCCATAAGGCCCTAGCCCAAGTGTTTCACCCCGCCGTTTAGAAAACAAACTGAAGGTTTTTGCTTGTCATTTCTGGAATATCTTAACCCGACAACCAAATATGTCGTGTTCAGCCGCAGTGTGCCAGCCAACAGCAAGGCACCAAATCGCCGCTGGAACCGACCTACGCTTATCGCGCCCTCGCAGCGGTCTCGCCACCGTACTGACGACGAGCGTGCAAGGCTCAGATGAAAAACTTAGCCATGTTATCGAGTCATTGCCTACCTGGAGCCTGCTGCTACAACTCGCGCTATAGATCCACAGAGACAGCGGAATCCCTCATACTCGATCCACACTCACCATGTTCACGTCGCCCCCACATTCCGTTTAAAGGCGGCAGCCCTTGCGGCAAATGCAACCAGGTTTCACGCCAAACACTGTTGATCACGATCGACTTGCCCGGTATCACGCCGCTCCTCGCGTGAACCAGATGTATAATTTTTAGCTCGGATGTTTCACCCGGTAACGGAATGGTCATTGTGGAATGTTTTCAACTGCGCGATAGCGATCGCATCCGTCCTTCGGTCCGTAAACGCACATCCCTATGCCACTCCTCACAAGATCGCTATTTCGGTTAGGGGTTTCAAGCCTAGCCCGAATGTTTCATCCGGGAACGCGATGATCGTGCCGGGATCGTCGTTCAGATGTGGATTTGCGATTGAATTAATAGCTCGCTATCGATGATTGAGCAAATACCACAGCTGGACGGCGAGACCGGTGCGAGGGCGCGTTCAGCGTTGGTCGGTTACACTTTGTACTTTGCTAATATTCCAGAAATAACAAGCAATACCTTGAGTTAGTTTATTTTCTAAGCGACCGGATGAAACATTCGGGCTAGCCTTGCTCGGTGTTGTGGCTCTTACCAAGGGAATTATCCTTGCCGGCGAGCCACGCCTTGATCAAGGGCAGGCTTGATGCAGTGAACACGACATGTTTGGTTGCCGGGTTAATAAAATCCAGGAATAACAGAACAAAAAATCGTAAGAAAGTTTCTTTTCTAGCCCGAATGCTTCACCCGGTCGCTTGGATGCTTGCCGAGTGAGTCTCTTTCCTACACATGAGGGCTTGATACAAAACATTTAGAAAAACCCATCCGTTCGAATCCCGCGGAGGGGCTTCAGCGCGCGCAGTCTTTGAGTGTCAGTCCCGGGATCAGGGAGATAATCACGGTTATCAGAATGATCATTGGGCTCGCCAACACCATGCACAGAGCCAAAGGCTGGACGAAGACCAGGTTAAGCGACGAAGCGAAGAGATGTGCAATGACCTCGAGGAACATGCCGGCAATCAGGAACACGCCAGCCAGCATGACGATTCTACGTAACCGTTTACAGTTCAAAATTACCATGCCCAACCTCACTACTACTTAAGGTTATTACCGTATAGTGCACCCGGTGGATTACACGGCGATCATTGATGCTTATTAATTCAATTATCGTCGCTCAGTAAAGCCTTAGCATACACCCAGTATAGGATTTATTAGCTATTCCTTTAATATATATATTCTAAAAGCCTGTTAGTTCAAGGGTTCTGGCGGTGGATTTCTAAAAAAATAATCTGAAGATTACCGCGCATAATATCTTATCTTATTGTTTTTATTGTTATTTTTTAAACAAGATAACGTCACCACCTTCAACCGAGGTCTCTATAGTCCACTTCCTCAAAGCGAGGCGTGCAGAGTGCAAGAAAAATAAGCTCATCGCTGCCCCTGTTGCGAATTCGTTGTCGACAACCGGCCGGAATCAGCACCACATCACCCATACAGACGCGAGTCACCTGCAGATCGCCGATCTCCACCTCTCCCGTACCCTGGAGAATAACGTAACGCTCCTCCCTCTCCTCCAAGTAGTGCCAGCGCGTTTGGTCTCCCGGCATGAGGCGTACCCGGGCAATTGAGAGCGCCGGATCGCTGTCGCTGTTGGAAAGTTCATTGATAAAACAGCCCTCGCGAAAGAAGTACTCCCTCTCAGGAACATAATTGAGAATTCTCGGTTGCATAGCAGTTTGCCCTTGTTTGCACGAGATCGAACATTCAGACTCGATCTTATCAACCCGGCAACTAAATATGTCATGTTTGGTTGCCGGCTTTATAATTCACATCGCTGACAGGAACGATCATGCAAAGCGACTTTTTTTCACTGGATCCCCAGGTGATCTATCTCAACCATGCGGCGGTTTCACCCTGGCCGAAAGCAACGGTCGAAGCGGTATGCCGCTTCGCTCGAGAGAACGGTAAGAGCGGCGCCCTGCACTACCCGCAATGGATGCAAACCGAGTCAGCCCTACGAGCCAGTATGGCCCGTTTGATCAACGCCCCATCACCGGACGACATCGCGCTGTTGAAAAGCACCTCTGAAGGGCTTTCTATCGTCGCTCACGGCCTCGATTGGCAGCGCGGGGAGAATATAGTCTCCATCGCCCAGGAGTTCCCCTCCAACCGCATCGTCTGGCAGTCGCTCAAACCTGCGGGTATCGAAGTTCGACTACTCGACCTAAACGCCGTGGACGATCCCGAGCAGGCACTGATGAATCTGTGCAATGAGAAAACACGGCTGCTGGCGGTAAGTTCAGTGCAGTACGCCAGCGGGAGGCGTATGCAACTCGAACGACTCGGTGACTTCTGCCGTCGCCAGCGGATCCTGTTCGTGGTGGATGCGATCCAGAGCCTCGGAGCCCTACCCTTCGACTTGAGCAAGAACCTGGCGGATGTGGTGGTGGCTGATGGCCATAAGTGGATGTTGGGGCCTGAAGGCGTCGCTCTCTTCTACTGCCGTAGAGAGCTACGCGATGAACTGCAACTCCATCAGTACGGCTGGCACATGGTCCAGGATGCCTGGGATTTCGAGCGGAGTGATTGGCAACCCGCCGATTCGGCCCGCCGCTTCGAATGCGGCAGTCCGAACATGCTGGGCATGCATGCCTTGCTAACCAGCCTCGAACTCTTACAAGGCATCGGCATCGAGCAGGTCTTTGCCAGGATCGAGCATAACACCCAGGTAATTATCGAGCTGATCAGTGATCATGATTTTGAACTGTTGAGCCCCCGGGATCCACAGCAGAGGGCCGGCATCATCACTTTTCGCGTTCCCGGCGCCGATATCCACAGCCTGCAGCAGGGTCTGATGAAACAACAGGTGGTCTGTGCCGAACGGGCTGGCGGCATTCGTTTTTCACCCCACTTTCACAATACTCCAGAAGAGATCGAAGGTGCCTTCGAAATCCTGCAGAAACTAGCGGCCAAATAGCATATTAAAGCCTACTAATTTAATGATTTAGATCAAACAAAAATGATCAGACTGGCATATATTAGGGAGCAGGTTCTAGTGCAGTGTTACCGCAATATCGAAGAACCTGCATGCCAGAAAATAAGCTAAGTCCAGGCGCTCGTCCCGCAGCACCTGAATAATAAATGAACGATATGAAGGAGAGTGTCATCATGAAAAAAATCCTGAAAACATCTGCTGCCGCCCTGATTATCGGATCCAGTCTGCTCATCGCACTGCCCGCCCAGGCCTTCTGGGGGCCGTTTGACTGGTTTGACGACGATGACTGGTATGGTCCCTATGGCCCCTGGGGTTATGGTCCCTACGGCTATCCCGGCTACTATGGCTATCCTGGCTACTACGGCTATCCCGGCTACTACGGCTATCCCGGCCACTATGGCAATCCTGGTCACTATGGTTACCCCGGCTACGGCTATCCCTATGCATACCCCTATGCCGCTCCGGCCGCACCGCCCTCTACGACTCCGCCCAAGAGCGAATAGCGCCCATTCCAAACTTTCCAAAGACCCCCATCACCCCGTCCAGGTGACGGGGTTTTTGTTGCCGTCGCCGTTTCGGGTTAAAGTGCCTCAACACCAAACCATTACGATTCATCGACATGCAAGACAGCCACATCTCGCTCGCCCACGGTAATGGCGGGCGCTATATGCGCGAACTGATCGAAGCGCTGTTCGCCCGCCATCTCGGCAATCCCCATCTCGATATCCAGGCCGATGCCGTGGCCTTATCCCTAAGCCGGGAGGGTGACCTGCTTTTCACCACCGATGGTTTTACGGTGCAGCCCCTGGAGTTTCCCGGCGGCAATATCGGCTCCCTGGCTGTTCACGGTACCACCAACGATCTGGCGGTATGCGGCGCCATCCCACGCTACCTGAGCCTGAACGCCTTTATCGAAGAAGGCTTCGAGGTCGCCCAGCTGGAGCGTATCATCCAGGGAATCGCCACAGCGGCCCAAGCGACCGATGTCCAGGTGGTGGCGGGCGACACCAAGGTAGTGCGGCGGGGTGAAGGTGGCGGCCTCTATCTGGCGACCACCGGCATCGGCATTCGCGAATCCGGACTGCAGATCAGCATGTCGCGAATTCGCGCCGGCGACCGCTTGCTCGTCAGCGGTCCCGTGGGGGATCATGGCATCGCTGTGATGCTGGCACGTGAGCAGTTCGGCCTGCGGGGAGAATTGTGCTCCGATGCCGGCAGTGTCTTGCCTTTCACACGCGCCCTGCTCGATCTGCCGGGACTCCGCTTCATGCGCGACCCGACCCGCGGCGGGCTGGCCACGGTGGCCCATGAGATCAGCCGCGCCACGCAAATGCAGATCAGGCTTTCGCAGCCCGACATACCGGTACGTGAACCGGTCATATCGGTATGTGAAATGCTCGGCTACGATCCGCTCTTTCTAGCCTGTGAAGGACGCGTGGTGGCGGTGCTCGACGCGGCCGATGCCGAGACGGCGCTGCAACGCTGGCGCGCGCTCCCACAAGGGGCTTCTGCGGCGCAGATCGGGGAGGTCACACAGGGCGATCCCTTGGTGGTACTTGAGACCGAGTTGGGGGGCTCCCGCATCCTCGAGGAGCTGGAGGACGATCCCCTGCCCCGGATCTGCTAGCCCCAATATTTCATCCGGGCTAGCGAATCTGCAGCTGACTGTCGAGACCGCTCCAGCCGCCCAATACCTCGGCAGCCCCGGCACCCAGACGACGGGCGAAGCGATCCCAGATCTCCTCCTTGGGTGTGAAGTCGACGATTTCCTTGACTCCGATCACCTCCCGGGCAACATAGCTGCTGCTGCCGAAATCGTCGACCAGGCCCAACCTCTGCGCCTCTTCGCCGCTCCAGAAAAGCCCGCTGAAGATTTCGGGATGCTCCGCGTATTTAAGGCGCTCTCCCCGCCCCTCTTTGACAGCATCGATGAACTGTTGGTGGACCTGTGCCAACATCTGCTGAATATGGGTCTCATCCTCCGACCTCAGCGGCGAGAAGGGGTCCAGCAATCCCTTGTGCTCACCGGCCGTCAGCAGGCGGCGCTCGACGCCCAGTTTCTCCATGCCGTCGACAAAGCCGAAGCCGTTGATCAACACCCCGATGGAACCGACAATGCTGCCCTCGTCCGCATAGATCTTGTCAGCCGCCGCTGCGATGTAGTAACCACCGGAGGCGCAGACATCGACACAGACCGCATA
>JASFJY010000176.1:0-6619 GCA_050119415.1 Chromatiales bacterium
TCTGCAGCCGGGCGATGAACTTCAAGGGGTGTTGAGCAGCGATATATTCGCCACCATGAGCGATGTGGCCGGCAACATCAACCGACTGCTGCAACAGGATGTCCGCCCCCTGCTCGACAACCTCAATGGCCGTGTTTCTCAGCTGGGCGATCAGGTCGACGAACGCTTGCCCGCCATCCTCGACGGCTTGCAGACCCTGGTCGCCACCCTGCAGCGCACCGCCGACAGGCTTCCCGGCATACTCAACAGTGAGACCGAGGCCAGTGTCACCCGCATGGTGGCCAACAGCGAGACCGTCTCCGACAACCTGTCACAACTGACCGGCGAGTTGCTGGAGACACGCAAGGCGGCTCACGGCCTGCTAGCGCAGTCGCAGCAGACGCTGAACGAAAACCGCCAGGACATTCGCCGCGCCGTGACCGCCTTGAGAATCACCCTGGAAGAGCTCTCGGACAATACCGAGACCATTCTGCGCAACCTGGAGGGGACGGCGCAAAACATGAACGAATTCAGCCGTCAGATCAGGCAGAACCCGGCCCGGCTGTTGAGTGGCAAACCGCCACGGGAGGAGGGAGTTGCCAATGAGTAGGTTCCGTTGGCTGACACACATGCCTTTAGTCCCGCTGCTTGTCGCCTGCGCCACAACTGCGCCGGTGCCCGATAATCACTATTACCGTTTGCTCGCCTCACGGGCGCCGCTTACCGACGACAGTCCCCCCATCAGAGGCGTCCTCAAGGTCGATGCGATAAAGGCCTTTGGAATCTATCGGGAACGGGCCCTCCTCTACACATTGGAATCCCGTCCCGAACAGCTCCGGCAGCACCGCTACCACTACTGGATCGACACCCCGTCACGGCTCATCCGAAACCATCTGATCGAGTTTCTTCGCTACCGTCGTGTGGCCGAACAGGTTGTCGGTTCAGAGCTTGTCATGACGGCCGATCTGCGGCTGAAATTAACCCTGAAACAGTTCGAACGAATCATCACTCCCGGCGCTGCCGACCGCGTCAGGGTTGTCTTGGATGCCGTCATCATCGATGCCGACGGCAAACCCGTAAAAATCGCCAGCTACCAACGCGAAAAGATCGCCGCCGGGGCCTCGATTTCGGCCTCGGTGAACGCTGTTACTATGGGCCTAAACGAAATCTACACTGAAATTGCGGATGATCTGCGTGCGTATTAACACCAACCCGAATGTTCACCTGGTCGCTTTGATGTAGGTCGGGTTAGCGCAGCGTAACCCGACATAAGAGTGGGCATTCATCCAGCCTACGCCCATTGAAGCGTGGCACAGGGAAGTGTTGTTTACGGACCGAAGGATGGACTCATTTGCAAATCCACATGTGAACGACTCCACTATTTGCACATTGCCTGGTCGGTTATCGGGGTCTATGATGTCCCTCGGCCCATTTTGGCGGACCAGTTTTATCAACCCGACAACTGAAGATGGCATATAGTTGCCGGCGAAATAGTTATCAGGCCGATTGAGCAAATAGCCGAAAACCATTCCTCACATTTATTTAGATAGACGCTTTCTGGATGAAAGCCGGGGCAGGATTTCCCATGAACGTAGCTTCCTGTTTTGTTATAGGGGGGCGATCGTTTCTGATCCGATGTGTCGAGCAGCTCCTCGACCTTGGCTTTGACGTTCGCGGTATTTTTTCAAACGATGCGGATGTGGTGCGCTGGGCGGACCAGCATTCCATCGCCTGTATGCCGGCCCAGGGACAAGCCTTGGAGCAGTTAGCCGGTGAACGGTTCGACTATCTCTTCAGCATCGTCAATCTCAGTGTCCTGCCCGAAAGCGTGGTGCAGGCGCCCGCCAAAGCGGCGATCAACTTCCATGATGGGCCGCTGCCCCGCTACGCCGGCCTGAATACACCTGCCTGGGCGATCATCAACGGTGAGGCAGGCCACGGTATTACCTGGCACTACATGACCGGCGACGTCGACGAGGGGGATATTCTCACCCAGCGACAGCTCACCATTGATGCCGACGAGACCTCCCTCTCCCTGAACGGCAAATGCTATGAAGCAGGGCTGGACGCCTTCAGCGAACTGCTCGGCAGGCTGCAAAAGGGCGGCCTCGAAGCAACGCCGCAGGATCTGAGTCAGCGCAACTATTTCGCTTATTGCCAACGCCCCGAGGCGGCAGGACTGCTGGACTTGCGCCAACCGGCGGAGAGGCTCTCCGCGCTGATGCGCGCCCTCGACTTCGGCAACTACGAGAATCCCCTGGGGCTGCCCAAACTGTGGCTCGGGGAGCGGGCGGTCGTGATCAGCGGACACAAGATCGAATTCGGCGCATCCTCCGAGGCGCCCGGCACCCTGCTCAAGGTTAATGAGGCGGGGCTGCTCGTGAGCACCGCTTCCCGGGATCTGCTGTTGACCGGCCTGCGTGACTTCGGCGGCGAGGTCCTCTGCCCGCTGCAGACCCTGCGTGCCGCGGGGCTGCAGGCGGGTGACCGGCTGTCGCTCCCCGATACCACGCTGATTGAGCGGATCGAGGCGGCGGATGCCGCTGCCTGCCGTACAGAAAACAGGTGGCGCGGGGCCCTGACAAGGCTGGAACCCGTAGCGGTGCCCTACGCCAAACGCATCGCCGCTGCGGGGCAAACCAGGGCACGGAACAGCCGCGCCATGGAACTCCCGCAGGGAGTGAACGGCCGACGCGCGTTGGCGGCGTTCGCCCACTACCTCTCCCGTCTCAACGGCCAAGGTAGCTTTGATCTACTCTATGGCGATTGCGCCAAGCTGAGCGCGAGCCGGGAGTGTGCGGGACAAGTGGTCCCGCTGGTGCCCTGGCGGATCGATATAGCCGGGGCGGAGAGCGCCGATACACTCTATTGCGCTCTTGAAAACGAGCTCGCGCAGCTCGCTGGCCGCTCTGCACATGCAAGCGACCTGGGCCTGCGCCTGGGTGACGCCGGCGGCAAAACCGGCGCCGACGGCATTAGCGCTGTCCCTGTGGCCATCATTGCGGGCGAGGTAGAGGCGATAGAGGACCTGGAGCGTGTTCCGCTGCTGCTGGTGGCCCCGCAAAGCGGCGGAACCCTGCAGTGGCACTACGACAGCGACGTTTACGACGACGCGACCCTCGCCCATATGCAGAACCAGTATGCGGCCCTGTTGACAGCTGTGCTGGAGGATGGACAGCGCACGCCGGAGCGCTACAGTGTGCTCTCGACCGCCGAGCGTGAGCGCCTGCTGACGGAGTGGAACGCCACCGCCGTCGACTACCCCATTGGGCAGACTATCCATGGACTCTTCGAGGCCCAGGCCGCCCGCACGCCCGACGCAACCGCACTGGTCTTTCAGAATGATGCCCTGAGCTACCGGGAGCTTAACGAGCGGTCAAACCTTCTTGCCCACGACCTGCTCGCCCGGGGCGTTACCCGCGACAGCCTGGTGGGCGTGGCCCTGGAGCGTTCCACCGAGATGGTGGTCGCCCTGCTGGCGATTCTTAAAGCCGGTGGCGCCTACGTACCGATGGATCCCCACTATCCCCACGACCGTCTGCTCTATATGGCGGAGGATGCGGGGCTCTCCCTGATTCTCTGCGAGCGCGGTCACTTCCGACTCTTCGACGGATTGAGCGCCGAGCTGCTGGACCCGCGCGAGACAGCGACAGGCGCGCTGTCGCAGAATCCTGCCTCCACCGCGGATCCCGCCTCCCTCGCCTATGTCATCTATACCTCGGGCTCCACCGGCAATCCCAAGGGAGTGATGGTGGAGCACCGCAACATAATCAACTTCTTCACCGGCATGGATGCGCGGATCGGCGCCGACACTCCCGGCACTTGGCTGGCGGTCACCAGTATCTCCTTCGATATCTCCGTACTGGAGCTCTTCTGGACTCTCTGTCGCGGCTACAAGATGGTGCTCTACGCCGGCGACGAGGAGCACCAGCCAGAACGTCCAGTGGTCAGCCGCTACCCGGACCGGCACATCGATTTCTCCCTCTTCTTCTGGAACTACTCCAGCAACGAGGACATCCAGGAACACAGCAAATACCACCTGCTGATGGAAGCGGCCAAGTTCGGCGACAGGCACGGCTTCGTGGCGGCCTGGACCCCGGAACGCCACTTCCACAGCTTCGGCGGGCTGTTCCCCAATCCGTCAGTGATCAGCGCCGCCCTGGCCGCGGTTACCGAAAATATCCATCTACGCTCCGGCAGTGTGGTGCTGCCGCTGCACAGCCCGATCCGTGTGGCGGAGGAGTGGGCGGTGGTGGACAACCTCTCCGACGGCCGTGTCGGCATCGGCGTGGCGGCGGGCTGGCAGCCCAACGACTTCGCCATCCGACCCGAGAACCACGCCAACGCCAAGCAGGTGATGATGGAATCGCTGGAGCAGGTGCGCCGTCTCTGGCGCGGCGAAACCCTGACCTTTCCCGGTCCCAAGGGCGATGTCGAACTGACCACCCTGCCGCGTCCGGTGCAGCCCGAACTGCCGGTCTGGCTGACCGCCGCGGGCAATCCCGAGACCTTCCGCATGGCAGGCGAAGCAGGCTGCGGCATCCTCACCCACCTGCTGGGACAGTCGGTGGAAGATGTGAACAGCAGCATCGCTATCTACCGCGAGGCCTGGCGCGACGCGGGCCACCCGGGTGAGGGCCACGTGGTGCTGATGCTCCACACCTTCATCGGCGAGGACGAGGACGAAGTGAAGGCGATCGCCCGCGGTCCCATGAAGAGCTACCTCACTAACGCGGCGACTCTGGTCAAGGCGGCGGCCTGGCACTTCCCCACCTTCAAAGACCTCTCCGAGCGGGGTGTTAAGACTATCGATGAGTTCGTCGACAACATCTCCGCCGAGGACTTCGACGACCTGCTGGAGTTCGCCTTCGAGCGCTACTACAGCACCAGCGGTCTCTTCGGCACTCCGGAGCGCGCCCTGCGCCTGGTGGACCAGCTTAAAAAGATCGGTGTCGACGAGATCGGCTGCCTGGTCGACTACGGCATCGAGGCCGACCAGGTGTTGGCCCATCTGCCCTGGTTGGAGCAGGTGCGCCAGGCGGCCAACCCACAGCGCGAAGCGCCTGAGAACGACTTCTCCATCCCGGCCCTGCTACGGCGTCACCAGGCCAGCCACTTCCAGTGCACCCCCTCCATGGCCACCATGCTGTTGGCGGACCCCAGCTCGCGGGACGCCCTGGCGGGACTCGACTGCATGATGGTGGGCGGAGAAGCACTGCCGCCTGCCCTCGCCGGTGAACTGCACGAATTGGTGTCGGGCAAGGTGGTCAACATGTACGGCCCCACCGAGACCACCATCTGGTCCTCCACCCACAGCCTCGAAGCCGATCTGCAGCTGGTGCCTATCGGCCGGCCCATCGCCAACACCAGCATCTACCTGCTGGATGGAAACCGCCAGCCGGTGCCCATCGGCGTGCCCGGCGAACTCTACATCGGCGGCGCTGGCGTGGTGCGAGGTTACTTGAAGCGCCCGGAGCTGACCGCCGAGCGTTTTCTCGACGACCCCTTTGTCCCTGGGGCCCGCATCTACCGTACAGGCGACCTGGCCCGCTACCGGGAAGACGGTGTGCTCGACTTCCTCGGCCGGGTTGATCACCAGGTAAAAATCCGCGGTCACCGCATCGAACTGGGAGAGATCGAGGCCCGCCTCGGCCAGCACCCTGACGTGCTGGAATGCGTGGTGGTCGATCGGGCCGACTGCAGCGGCGCACGCATGCTGGTGGCCTACCTGACGCCGCTTGCCGGCGCCCGACCCGCGGCGCAGGTGTTACGCCTGTTCCTCGGCGAGAAGCTGCCGGAGTTCATGCTGCCATCGCACTTCGTCGCCATCGACACCCTGCCCAAGACCCCCAACGGCAAGATCGACCGCAACGCCCTGCCGGAGCCCGGCGCCGTGCGCGCCAGCGCTGGCGACTACATCGCGCCGCGGGACGCTCTGGAAGAGGCGGTGACCGATATCTGGCGGGAGGTCCTGCTGGTGCAACAGATCGGCATGCAGGACAACTTCTTTGATCTGGGCGGACACTCCCTCACCGCCGCCCAGCTGATCGCCCGCCTGCGCGCCACCTTCGGGGTAGAGCTGCCGCTGCGCACCCTGTTCGAGGCGAGCACTGTCGAACAGGTGGCCGCGCGGCTGCGCCAACAGCAGACCGAAGCGGGTTCGGTGGATGAGATTGCCGAGCTGGTGCGGGAGATCTACGCCCTCTCGCCGAAAACCCTGGCCCTGGAGCTGAGCCGGCAACGCCGCGACGACGCTGAGGCCGATCCGCAGGTGACGGAAGCCACCAGCGACGATGCTCGCGCCGCCCAGTGCGAAGAGCTGCTGGAGCGACGTCGCCGCAACCGCCCACACGCCGCCGGCGAATCCATCCCGGCCCTCGGTCTGGCGGAACCCCGGCTCTCCTTCTCCCAGCGGCGCATGTGGTTCATCGACCAGTTGGAACCGGGCGCCCATTACAACGACAACTTCGCCCTGATCCTGGACGGCGCCCTCGACAGCACGGCGCTGGAGCGGGCCGTCAACGCCATAGTGGGACGTCACCAAGTGCTGCGCACCCACTTCGCAACCCATGAAGGCGAACCCTACCAGGCCATCGTCGGCGACCTTCCTATCGAGCTTGTCCAGGTCGACCTGGACAAA
>JASFJY010000177.1:0-6550 GCA_050119415.1 Chromatiales bacterium
AACGATAGATCCACAAACATAGTCAGCTCGAATCGGCATCGGTCTGGGATCTTGAAACACTCCGAGGGGCGGCGGGAACTGTCATGAACTCACGCAAGCTTGCAGTCCTGGTGATCGTGTTGGTGTTGATCGCTATTTTCTTTATCTTCGATATCGACAGCTATCTCAGCTTCGAGCATCTCAAGGCGAGCCGCGACGAGATCGTCGCCTGGCGGGAGGCGCGGCCGATGCTGGCGGCACTGATCGCGTTCCTGGTCTATGTGGCGGTCACTGCCCTGTCACTGCCGGGAGCGGCCATCATGACCCTGGCGATCGCGGCGGTGTTCGGCTTCTTCTGGGGGCTGCTGTTGGTCTCCTTCGCCTCGACTATCGGCGCTACGCTGGCCTTTCTCATCTCCCGTTTCATCTTTCGCGATGGGGTGCAGCGGCGCTACGGCAGACGCCTGAAGGCGCTCAACGACGGCATCGAGAAGGACGGGGCCTTCTATCTCTTCTCCCTGCGGTTGGTGCCGGTCTTTCCCTTCTTTCTCATCAATCTGCTGATGGGGCTGACACCGATCCGCACCTGGACTTTCTACTGGGTGAGCCAGGTTGGCATGTTGCTGGGGACCATGGTCTATGTGAATGCCGGTACCCAGTTGGGTGAGCTGGAGTCGGCCTCCGGCATTCTCTCTCCCGCGCTGCTCGGTTCATTTGTGCTGCTGGGGCTTTTTCCGTTGCTGGCCAAGCGTCTGCTCTCCCTGCTGAAGGCACACAAGGCGTTGGCGGGATGGAAGAGACCCGAGCGTTTCGACCGAAACTTGGTGGTAATCGGCGGCGGTTCGGCCGGGCTGGTTTCCGCCTACATCGCTGCTGCGTTGAAGGCGCAGGTAAGCCTGATCGAGAAGCACCGCATGGGGGGCGACTGCCTGAATACCGGCTGTGTGCCCTCTAAGGCGTTGCTCCGTTCCGCGCGCATTTTGCACCAGAGCCGGCGGGCGCAGGAGTGGGGGTTCGAGCGTATCGACGTGAGCTTCGATTTTGCCCGCATCATGGAACGGGTGGCGCGGGTGGTGAAACAGGTGGAGCCTCATGATTCGGTGGAGCGCTACAACAGGCTCGGCGTCGATGTGATCGAGGGGGAGGCGAAGATCACCTCGCCCTTCAGTGTGGAGGTCAACGGTGTCGAGCTGTGTACACGTAACATCGTTGTCGCCACCGGCGCGTCGCCTTTTGTGCCGCCCATTCCCGGCATTGAGGAGATCGACTACCTTACCTCTGACAACCTTTGGGAGTTGCGCGAACTCCCGCAAAGGCTGCTGGTGCTTGGTGGCGGCCCCATCGGCTGTGAGCTCTCACAGGCCTTCGCCCGCTTCGGCAGCGAGGTGACTCTGGTGGAGATGGCCCCGCGCCTGATGATCCGCGAGGACGAGGAGGTTGCGGAGCGGGTCATGGCGAGCATGCGCGAGGAGGGGATTCGGCTGTTGGTCGGCCACAAGGCGGTTGAGTTTTTTATCGAGGAGGGAGTGAGCAGGCTGATTTGCCAGCGTAGGGATGAGCGCGTGGAGGTTGCTTTTGACAAGGTGCTGGTAGCGGTGGGACGCAAGCCCAATACCCAGGGTTTCGGCTTGGAGACCATCGGTGTGGCGCTCAACGATAACGGTACCATCCGCACCGACGACTATCTGCAAGCCTCGATCCCCACCATCTACGCCTGCGGCGATGTGGCCGGTCCTTACCAGTTTACACATACCGCGGGGCATCAGGCCTGGTATGCGGCGGTCAACAGCCTGTTCGGGATGGTGCGTCGTTTCCGGGTCGACTATTCTGCGGTCCCCTTCGCCATCTTCACCGATCCGGAGGTGGCGCGGGTCGGTCTCAACGAACAAGAGGCTTTGCAGCAGGGGATCGACTACGAGGTGACCCGCTTCGACTTGTCGGAGCTTGACCGCGCCATTGCCGAGGGCGAGGCCCATGGCTTGGTCAAGGTGTTGACGGTACCGGGGCGGGACAGGGTTCTCGGTGCCACTATCGTCGGTGAGCAGGCGGGCGAGCTGATCGGCGAGTTCACGGCCGCCATGAAGCAGGGCTTTGGCCTGAACAAGATTCTCGGCACTATCCATATCTACCCGACTTTGTTCGAGGCCAACAAGTCTGTGGCCGGTGCCTGGAAGCGGGCCCACGCGCCGCAGCGGGTGTTGGACTGGGTGGCCCGTTATCATGCTTGGCGCAGGGGCTAGCCCGACCTACAACTATTGATTCAATCGTAAATCCGCATCTGAACAGCGATCCCGGCGCGTTCATCGCATTCCCGGATGAAACGTTCGGGTTAACTCAATTCGAATCGGAAACCGCCCTCATTTCGTTAAAACTGATCTGTGATATTCTCAATGCCCCATAACGAATTTAAAGATGCTTGCTGAGGTCACCCTCATGCCGTCATACAGATTTTTCCTATTTCTGATTGTGCTGTTGTCGCTTGAGGTCGCTGCCGAGGAGGGCTCGTGGCAGGGCTCGTTGCTGGACGGCAGCCAAATCACTATCGAT
This sequence comes from Chromatiales bacterium, assembly GCA_050119415.1. Classification (GTDB taxonomy): domain Bacteria; phylum Pseudomonadota; class Gammaproteobacteria; order Chromatiales; family Chromatiaceae; genus Thiodiazotropha. Next base: position 2,527 of record JASFJY010000177.1, read on the forward strand.
CCTAGCACCAATAAGGCACTGCGAACCCTGGATGGAGAATCCTCACCGCTGTGGAATGGTGTGCACCGGTTGAATAACGGTGCCGTGATCATTGTGCGCGACGGTGTCGTGGTGCGTGACGAAAACGTTATCGATGTGCGGCAGGAGCAGGAGCTAGAGCGTCTCAACGCCGCCTGTGCGCAGCTGGTCACCAAGGTCTGTGGAGCGCACAATGAGTGTCACTCCCAGCCAGCCTGTGACCCGGCCAGACAGTTGTTGGCCATGCAGCGGGACGAGCTCAACAGCAGCTGGCCTGGGACCACACTGGAGAGCCCCGCCCTCTGCCTGGAGGCCCTTGCGAATGACGACTTCTTTGCTTCCTGCGGTCGCCGTGACAACACCTCGTACGCCACTGCTTGTGAACATCTGGCTGCAACAGTCTGTGGTGAGGAGGGCGCCTGCGAAGACTCACAAGGGTGTGATGCAGCGCGTCAACTGATCATCATGGAACAGCAGGATCGTGTCGAATTTCCCGACACACCCAGCATGGCCACTGGCCAATGCCGGGAGATATTGCATAAGCCCACCGAGTTATTCGTCAGCTGTGGCCGTTAAAGGTTTTTTATTAACACGACATAATTGCTTACCGGGTTAATAACCCAGTAACACTCCGCGCAAAGCCGTTTCAACGCCGCAGCAACCAGAGAATCAGGCTGATCAGGCCGCTTACCAGGATCATGCTGGTCAGCGGTAGATAGATGCGAAAATTCTCCCGCTCGATCAGGATATCCCCCGGCAATCTGCCGAGCGGCAAGCGCCCCAGCCAAGGCCATAAGAGCCCGATGAGGATGGCGGCCAGGCCCGCCAGGATTAGCGCCTTTTGCATCTTTCGTCGACCTCGGAGCGATTTTTTGATTATGGAACGATATGCTCAATGTCGATGATTTTGACATACATTATTAATAATAAATCAATAAGATAGCGTAGTTTTCGATAAATAGATGCAATATGACTGGTTTAATCACAGGTCAAGCGTCGTCATTTTTTACAACACTCGGAGAGCGAGCGGAATGGACCAAGGTAACCTATTGAAAAATAATGACAATACTATTTTGGCATCGATTCTGCACAATGTTTGGCAGGAGCATCTGATAGGAGGTTAAGATGATATTACATAAAATCACAATCCATGGGTGGCCTGAGGATCCGGCTTGGCCAGACCCCTTCGGCAACGATCCGTACGACATCACCAATCAGTAGCTTGCTTCAAGGATCCGTAGCGATATCTATTCGGAAGGGATGTCACTACGTAATGTCGTTTCTCTCCTCAACTTCCGGCAGGTACCGGCTCGAGCTTGACAGGGCCGGTTGGTTGGCAAAGCTTTAGACAATAATAAAGCCCGGCGAATAGCCGGGCATACCTAGTGTAAATCAGTGAATGAAGAGACCGCCATTCACCGGGAGGTTGGCGCCGGTGATATAGGTGCTCTCGTCATCGGCTAGGAAGGCGACGGCCTGGGCGATCTCCGCGGGTTGTCCCATGCGGCGCATCGGGATGCCGCTGACGATGGCGTCGCGCACGTCTTCACGCATGGCCGTGGTCATAGCGGTCTCGATGTAGCCGGGGGAGACGGTGTTGACGGTCACGCCCTTGGCGGCACCCTCGTAGGCTAGCGCCATGGTGAAACCGTGCATGCCGGCCTTGGCGGCGGAGTAGTTGGCTTGGCCGAACTGTCCGCGCTGACCGTTGATGGAAGCGATGTTGATGATTCGGCCGAAGCCGCGCTCAATCATGCTGTTCCAGATTGGCTTGGTTACATAGAAGACGCTGCTCAGATTGGTGTCGATGACAGCATCCCACTGCTCCACCGTCATCTTTTTCATGGTGCTGTCGCGGGTGATGCCGGCGCAATTGACCAGGATGTCCACCGGGCCGAACTTCTCGACGATCTCGCTCATAAGGGCCGAGCCACCCTCGGCAGTGGAGACATCACCGGCGATGACCGATACCTCTGCGCCTTTGACCTGCATGTCGGCAATCCAGGCGTCGATGCGCGCGGTTTCCGATGGGTGGCAGGTGGCGACCACTCTGGCGCCCTCTCTGGTCAGGCGCTGACAGACCGCGGTACCGATACCACCCATACCGCCGGTGACGACCGCGAGTCTCTCTTTACAGCTCATTTTTAAACTTTTCTCGAATGTTGGTTAAACAATGGTTGCATACGGCAAGCCGGGAACAGTGGATTTACACCCTATGTTTACCCGTAAAGGGGATCAAATCGAGCATAGTGCAAAGGAAAACCGGCGGCATTACCACCGGTTTTCATCATTATCCGGTCGCAATCAGGCAGCTTTTTCGGCCGCCTTGGTTACCTGCTCGTTGACGGAGTTCAGGTTGCTTTCGAACCAGGTGCGCACCTCTTCACCGGTCTTCTGGCTCAGTTCGACCGCATCGCGGGCGTTGTTCATCAGCTCTTCGCCGATCTTTTGGGTCAGGTCTATCTGGCCGCGAACCATCTGCTGGTAGTCTTTGACCTCAGAGACCAGCTTGATCTGCTCCAGGCCGGAGTTCATCAGGTTTGAGTAGACCTCCATCTGTTTGTCCACAGCCTGGTTCCAGGCCTTCAGGGTGATGTCGGTCAGCTGACGGAAGCTGTCGTAACCCCTGCTGTTGATCTCGTTGAACATCTCGATGTTCTCTTTCGTCTTGGTCATGGTCGTCTGCTCCTGTAGGGATTGTGCAACGCAACAATGTTGCAATGCAGCATAGGATGGAGTGACAGGCTTGTCAAGGAAAATTGTGCGCTGCACAATCAATGCTATCCGCTTGCGAATGCGGGGTGGGGGTGGGGCAGGGTAATTTCAATAAAATACCTTAAAAAACAATCAGGTATCCATGTTGGGTACATCAGGCGGGCAGAGGATTTCTAACTGTCTTCCGGCTTGCCTGTCTTGACTCCGGCCGCATTGAAGAAGCTCTTCTGTAGATCGCTCCACATCTTCATGTTCTGCTGGGCCATGCTGGTCATCATGCTGAAGGGGTCTTCACCGAGGCTTTGGCGGAAGGTTTCCTGTTGTTGGGTGAAGAGGCTCAGGCTCTGTTCCAGATAGCGTCCGAAAATGCCTTGCAGGGTGCCGCCATAGAAACGGATGATCTGGGAGAGCATGTTGGCGGTGAAGAGAGGTTCGCCGCCCGATTCCGACTCCAGGATGATCTGCAAAAGGATATTGCGAGTGATATCTTCTTCCGTGGTGGAGTCGATCACCTTGATAGAGGCACCCTGGATGATGAGCTGGCGCAGCTGCGAAAGCGTAATGTATTTGCTCTCTTCGGTGTCGTACAGCCGACGGTTGGGATATTTCTTGATGATGCGCTCGGACATGGCTGCTAGTTTACTTGCTGTTGGACTACCGGCCAGTGTACCCCAATCCCGGCTGTGAACAGAAACAGATTACATTCGGCAAGGGCCGATGAGAGAGCTTGAATCGCCTGCCTTTGCAGAGCTGAATGGTGGGCAGGGCCTCACCCTACGCTGAAAAGAACCGTAGGTCGGGCCCGCGCCACACTATTAACTCAATATATTTAGTTGCCGGGTCAATAAACGTTTAGACAATCAGAGCTTCTCGACTGCCATGGCGACACCCTGTCCGCCGCCTATGCAGAGCGTGGCGAGACCCTTGCTTGCGCCGCTGCGTTGCATTTCGTGAAGCAGGGTGACCAGCACCCGGCAACCGGAGGCACCGATGGGGTGACCCAGCGCGATGGCGCCGCCGTGGACGTTGACCTTAGACATGTCCCAGCCCATCTCCTGGTTGACGCACATGGCCTGGGCGGCAAAGGCCTCGTTGGCTTCGATACGGTCGAGGTCGTCCACTGACCAGCCCGCTTTCTCAAGGCACTTGCTGGAGGCGGGGATCGGGCCGGTGCCCATGATGGCCGGATCGACGCCGGCGGAGGAGAAGGCGGCGATGCGGGCCATCGGGGTGAGGCCCAACTCATTGGCCTTGCGCTCCGACATCACCAGCACCACCGCGGCGCCGTCAT
>JASFJY010000178.1:0-6509 GCA_050119415.1 Chromatiales bacterium
AGACGCCGTCGACGCCGGCATGGTAGTGGAGCAGACCCGGCAGTCGCAGCGTCTCGCCGAATTGCATGCCGTCAAAGGTATTATCGAAATGGCGCCAGAGATCGATGCAGAGCAGCAGCTCCAGTGCCGCCAGGGTGATGCCGGCGGGCACCATCAGCCGGTGCCGACGCAGCATCCAGACCAGCGCCACAGCGGCCAGCGGCAGTAACTGCAGCAGGCCGAGGATGGGGTAGCCGATCTGGCCCGGCCAGGGGACTTGTGCGATCACCATCTGCCGTTCCTCATAGAATCACCACGAAGGTCACCAGGATCAAAACGATCAGATAGCGGGGTTGCGACAGCAGCTGCTCCACCTGCGTCAGCAGCGCGCCCACACGGCGCAGGTTCTGCAACAGCCCCTCGCCGCCGCCGCGTAGCACCAGCTGCGACTCGAACCAGTAGAGCCGGTTGGCCAGCCAGGTCATCAGCCGACCCACGACGCCGGTGGCGGTGCCGACACGCCCTCGCTCCTGTTGAGTGCCCTCCTGTTTCATGGTCTCCCACTGGGCCAATGAGGAGACGCTGCGGGTATAGGCCGGCAGGCCGAACATCCGGGTCACCAGCTGCTCGTCGAAATATTGCACGTCACGGGCCAGGGAGAGGGTGGGGCGCAGCAGCAGGGTGTCGCTCAGCGGATCGAGATAGAAGCGTTGCAGCGCCGCCTGGTAGAGCCAGGGACGACGGGTGAGCCAGCCCGGCAGCGGCCGCTTCTCCGGCGTCACCCGATGCATCAGGGCCGGGGCGCTGAGAAACTGAAAAGCGCGCCAGATGGCGTGCAGTCCCAGGTGCCAGCCCGCCAGGGTGAACCAGCCCAGCCCGCACCAGACAAACATCCAGCCCACCTGAGTGGTGGTGGCGAACATGAGGGAGCTCTTCACATCCGACTGCAACAGCCCCGAAAGCCAGCCGTAGATCACTGTCAGGCCGCCTAGCAGGGTGATTAGCGCCATCACCGCCGGGGCCTGTCGCAGCAGGGGCTCCAGGCGAATCAGCAGCACTACCCCGGCATGCACCATCAGGGCGCCGTAGAAGATGGCTGAGGATGGGGTGGGCCCCTCCAGCGCACCGGCGATCCAGGAGGCGAAAGGGAGCTGCGCCGATTTGGCCAGGGCGGCGAGCAGGAAGGCGCTGGCGATGATCCCGGCCGGCAGGGTGCCGATCTCGTCGGCTTGCGTGGCCATGGTCGGCCAGTCGAGGCCATGGAGCCAGAACAGGGAGAGGGCGATGCCGAGCATGAAGCCGGCGTCACCCACCCGGTTGGTTACGAAGGCGCGCACCGCGTTACGGGTCGCCGTCGGCCGCTCGATGGCGTAGCCGATGAGCAGGAAGGAGCTGATTCCTGCCAGTTCCCAGGCGACGAAGAGGAGCAGGCTGTTACCCGCCACCACGATCAGTTCCATGGCGCCGGCGAAAAGGCTCAGCAGGAGGAAGAAGCGCTGGAAGCCGGCCTCCCGGTGCATGTAGTTGACCGAGAAACGGATGGTCAGCAGGCTGATCAGGGAGACCAGAATGAGCAGCGACAGGCCGAGCGGATCGAGGGTAAACTCGATGGAGAAGGCGTAGGCCCCGCTTTTGAACCAGGTGCCGAGGCTGATCGCTCCCGGCGCCCCCTGCCAGAGGGCGCTGAGACCCAGGGTGATGGCCAGCAGGGTCGAGATCATGGCCGCCAAGCCGGCGCTGGCGGCGGTGTGGTTTTCGCCCGCTTCCCCCCGGTTTATCCCCAGCAGGTAGCCGATGCCGATCCACAGGGCCGCCAGCCAGTGCAGGACGGGGATGAGCCAGACGATCTGTTCAACCACGGGCCGCCTCCTCTGGATTGTCGATCAGGGCCGGCGGGAGGGGGCCGTCGCTGTCCAGGTACCAGTCTGCGGAACGTGCCACAGTGGCCAGCGGTTGTTCCCTGTCGGGCAGCCACTCAAGCCAGCCGCGATCGGGCAGGAAGCGCTGCAGAGCGCCGTCGTGCGGGTCCATCGCCACCAGCTGCACCCAACCGTTGCCTACCAGCTGCCGCAGAGGCGGCTGGCGCTGGTAGATCCGGCTCAGGGTTTCGGTGGTGGTCTCCACCACCACCAGCAACCGCATCGCCTCATGGATCTCGATCATCTGCTGGGGCAGGCCGGTACGCAGGTCGGAGCCGGCCCCCTCCATGACGCCGAGAAAGCCGGTGACGTTGTGCATCACCTTGGAACCGCAGCCGTAACCTTCGTTGTCGACGGTGGAGAAGTAGTACTCAAGGCTGATGCCGGCGCCCACGGCGCCGTTGATCAACAGGTGCTGCTCCAGTAGCTCACCCTGCGGATCCTGGCTGGCGTCGTAAGAGATGAGAAAGGCGCGACGATCAAAGAAGGCTCCCCGGCTCATGGCGCGCCGGCCGAAGAAGGCGCAGGCGTTGGTGGCGTGGCCCAGCTCGGGGCGCGCCTGCGAGAAGTCGAGACCCCTGCCGGCCACGTGGGTGAAGGCCTGCCGGGGATTGGGCCGAGCCGGGGCCGATGCGAAACGGCGGCAACGCTCCTGGGCGTGTTGCCGTGCGGCTTGGGCCAGGGCCTGACTCACTTGCTGCAGTCGCGGCCTGAGTTCGGCCGGCACATCGCTCAGGTCGTACCACTCGATCTGGTCGTTGCAGGTGTCGTGTTCGGCGCCGATGAAGTGGCTGTCATCGGGGATGTGGATACCCCGTTGCGCCAGCAGCGCCCTGACCTCGCTACGGTTGGCCATGGTCGCCACCAGGCGGGCGTTCGGGCCACTGAAGTGGCCGGCGCAGGCGCCGCAGTTGTAGGCCGAGGCGTGGGGGTTGTTCTGGTTGCGCGAACCGTGGCCGATGATGGCGACCAGGGGCGAGAACGCCTGCGACAGCCCCATTGAGCGCAGCAGCGCCTGCACCCGGTCGGCCTGCTCCCGGTCGGTGAAACCGAGACGGGGTGACTCGGGGGTCGCCTGCGGACTGTCGTTGGGCGCCACGAAGTCGATGCGGGTGGCCAGCGGCTTGACCCGCTGCCGGCGCAGTGCCCGGACGAATTCGCCGAAGCGTCTCGGCATCAGTACCTTGCCGCCGAGCACGCCCAGGGTTGCCGGCGCGGCGAGGGCGCTGAGCAGCCCCGGCAGCAGCAGACCCCGGCGCGATCCCGTCAGCAGGGTTTCCTGCCACTGTTGCAGCCGCCGGTGCCAGCGCCGATGGGCGACGGTCGTCGCCCGCGCCTCGTCCCGGGGCTGTTCGCACACCTCGTGGGCGGGGATCACCGGGGTCGGCACCACGGGGGCCAGGGGCGTCACGTCGGTGTCGTCCAGGCCGCGCCAGTTGTGGGGTACGCTGTAGTGGGCGGCGGCGCCCAGGGTCTCCACCTGGGGCAGCAGCTCTTCCAGATGGCGGCGGATGCCCTCCTCGCGGTCGTCCATGCAGAAGACCAGCTGCGCCAGGGGCGGCTGGGGACGATCGGGCCAGGCGCCGCGGCCCCGGTTGCGGGCCAGGGCGTTGAGGATCTGGTCGCGGTAGTTTTTCTCATAGGCCTGCAGCCAGAGGAAGCCGCTCCTGTCATCATCCAGGCGTTCGACGCAGGCGAAGATCTGCTCGACTTGCTCTCTGCTCATCGCTCTCAGCTCGGCGCCGCACAGGCCGAGGTGCTGGGCCAACAGGAACAGGGGCCAGGCGCCTTGGCAAAGGGTCGGTTGATCGTCCAGCTGGGCCAGGCCGCTGTGACGCCAGGTCCAGATCAGCTGGGCCAGATAGCTCCAGCGCCTCTCACCATTGTCGCTCTCCGGATCGGGTGGCGCGTTGACCGCACGCTGGGCGCGGCTGGCCAGGTACTCGGGCAGCTTGCCGCTGAAGAGGGCGTCGCGCACCGTGTACTCCTCGTGGTGGCGGCGCAAATACCAGCGCAGCATGTCGATGCTCGCTTCCACCTTGAACTGGCTGGCGCAGAGGTTGTGCGCGTGGATACGCTCCAGCACCAGGCGCACCGCCAGGTAGTCGAGCATGTGAACCCGGGTCTCGAGCCCCTGGTAGCCGGGGTGGTTGTGGCGCCACAGCACCATGCCCGACCAGCCGGGCAGCTCCAGGGCCAGTTGCTGCAGATAGCCGGTCCAGCATGCCCGCGGCAGGCCCATGCGCTGGAGTTCGCTGATCAGGGTGTCAAGGGGATCGCGCTGCAGCAGCTCGAGGTGCTGACGCCAGCCCCTGATCGACTGCAGTTGCCAGCTCGGATCCCGCTCCATTTGCCGGCGCCAGAAGTCGTAGAGGCCGAGTTCATCCCGCACCGCATCGCGACCGGCGACGCCCTGGTCGAGAAAGGTGGAGAGGGTGCGGATCAGCGGCTGGCGGATCTCATCCAGCAGGTCCTGGCCGGTCAGTGCCAGCAGCATATCGCGCAGGGTGTCGCCCCGGCCCAACTGCGCCAGCTGTTGCGCCAGCCGATCGTGCGCCGCCTGGCGCATGATGGCTTTCACCCCGGCCGGAGCGCTGCTCTGTTCGGGGGTCCGCTCCAGCATGTCGTCCAGCAAGGTCTCCGCCAGTTCCGGGGTGAGGTCGAACAGCTCCTCCGGATGGAGTGGCTGGTGCTCGAGATGGAGCGCCTCCAGGCAGGCCTGCCAGAGATCGGCGGTCGCTGCCGCTTCGCTGTCGAGACCGGCCTTCCTCGATCCGGCGAGCAGTCGCTTGCGGGGCTCGCTGGCAAGCCTGGCGTCGAGGCGTTCCAAGGCCCGTTTCTCCTCGATCTGCCAGTTGAGTTGACAACCTGAGACCGGTCCCGGCGGCAGCAACAGGGCGGCCTGGTAGATATCTCGCCGGCGCAGGGTGGTGTCGCTCAGCTCGGCGATGGGGATTTGCGGGGACAGGTCATCGGCCTCGTCAATGACCGCCAACAGATCTTCGCGGCGGATACGCCCCTCGGCATAGTGGGCCTGGTAGCGCTGTGCAGGCAGATAGCCGCGGGCGCCGGTGAGTCGACGCGCCCTGCCCAGGGCCTCTTGAAAGGGGAGGTGTTGCAAGCCGTGGAGGGTGTTGTGGTGGACGAAGTCCTTGATCGGCGCCTGGGCGGGCAGTAGATGATCGAGATCGGCCACCAGCTGCCGGATCTGCGCGCGAATATCGCCGCTGTGGTTCGCCGTGTTGCTCATGCCGTCGCTCATGGGGTGAACAGTCCGCTGAGTTGGGCGGCGGAGCTGTTCATCAGCCCCAGCAAGGGGCCCGGCATGAAGCCGAGGAGCAGGGTACCGGCCGCCAGTGTGCCGGCGGCGATCAGCTCGACAGGGCGCAGATCCTCGATCTTATGCATCGCGGGTCGCACCGGGCCGGTGAAGAGTTGGCTGATGGAGCGGATGGCATAGGCCGCGCTCAGCAGCACTCCGAGGGTCAGCAGGGCGGCAACCCAGCCCCAGCGGGCGAAACTGCCGATCAGGGTATTGAGTTCGGCGACGAAACCGGCGGTGCCGGGCAGGGAGATCGCGGCGATGAAGGCCAGGGTGGTGAAGAAGGCGAAACGGGGAGTGACCCGTACCAGGGAGCTGTACTGAGTGACATCGCGGGTCTGGGTGCGTTCATAGAGCAGACCGATGAGCAGGAAGAGGGAGGCGGCCACCAGGCCGTGGGCCACCATCTGCATCAGCGCGCCGTGCAGCCCGGCCAGATTGAGGGCAGCGATGCCGAGCAGCACCACGCCCATGTGGCTGACTGAGGAGTAGGCGATCATCGCCTTCAGATCCCGGTTTCGCCAGGCCAGCAGGCCGCCATACAGAAGGCTGATGAAGGCCAGGGTGGCGAGCAGGTCTTGCAGCGCCAACACCGCCTCCGGCAGGGCGGCCGCGGCGCGGATCAGACCATAGGCGCCCATCTTCAGCAGAATACCGGAGAGCAGGATCGATATAGGGCTTGGCGCCTCTACATGGGCAAGCGGCAGCCAGCCATGCAGCGGGAAAATCGGCATCTTGACGCCGAAGCCGATGAGCAGGCCGAGGAAGAGCAGGATCTGGGTGTGTTGTGACAATCCCCTGCCGCTTTCGGCCATGGCGATCATGGAGAAGCTGTGACCGGGCACGGCATCGAACAGCCACAGCAGACTGATCAACATGAAGACCGAACCGCCCATGGTGTAGAGCACGAAGTTGAGCGCCGCACCGTGGCGGTTGCCTCCCCCCCAGCGATCGATGAGGAAGAAAAGGGGGATCAGCGTCAGCTCCCAGAAGACGTAGAAGAGCAACCAGTCCTGGGCCATGAAGACACCCAGCATGGCCGTTTCCAGCAGCAATACCAGGCTGTAGTAGCCCTTGATCCGCTTACGGATGCCGGCGGAGGCCAGCAGGGCGACGAAGCAGAGCAGGGTGGCAAGCAACACCATGGGATAGGAGAATCCGTCCAGGGCCAGTGCAAAGCTGGTGCCCAGGCGGGTGTGCCAGACGGCCGTTTGCAGAAACTGCAGGCCTGGCTGAGCAGGGTCGAATGCGCCGATATAGATCCAGGAGAGAAGCAGGGTAAGTGTGGA
>JASFJY010000179.1:0-6504 GCA_050119415.1 Chromatiales bacterium
GCTGTTGGTACCGCCGTTGGTACCGCTGTTGGTACCGCTGTTGGTACCGCTGTTGGTTCCTGTGTCGGCACAGGTGTCGGTTCCGATATGTCTGGCGAAGTCCAGACCAGTTTCATGAAGTTCCAGAAATATTCCCACCAAGCGTTTATGTCGAAGGTAGGGGTTGGCTCAGACCCTTGATAGGATATTGACCCCGTTGTTCCATACATACGGTCGTTGTTAAAGCTATAAACCTGACCATCGTCAGAGGCCTCGGTCATGTTTTCCGCCTGGGCGAAAATAGGTATAAAGACTATAAATAGAATCGTGAGAAGGCTTCTTGAAACAAATAGATACTTCTTATTACACATCTTCATTGTCCTAATGGTCGTCATAACCAAAGGGAATATCTCACAACCTCTTGATCTGACTAGCTATATAAAATTCTCACCAGACCTATTGGGATGGATGCGAATTACTTTTTTCGCTATGCGAACAATTTGACGCATCTCATGTTTGAATATGACTAATCGAACGCACGGCACAACGCGAAAGACTTTTTAAAAATTTTTATCCTAATGATGAATTTATTTCCCATTACTGACGTAGATGTTATGTAAGCAAAGTCGTTTGTTTTTGAATGTACATCACACTATCGAGCAGAAGGATGCTAATCATTGATACCAAAGATCTAAGATAATACTTTAATAATTAATCATAATATACTGTTTTTTTTATTATTTATGATTTTTCTAACCTTAAATCCGAACCAAGACCAGGGTACGAACAATGCATTATCTAATGATGGATCCGAATTAATAAAACAGTCACCGCTCAATCTTTCACTGGCCTGGGCATTGATCTTGCCCCATGTATCGACGACCATTCGCTGTTTTGCTGCCCCCCCGGCTCTCACACATAAAATCCCTGACTCGTCTAGATATACTTTGATGAATCTTTCTATACAGCAGATAGAACAGTGCTTTCCCCACGAACTCGTCGAGGCTGGCCGGCGGCTCTTCGAACGGGGGGATATCACCGCAAGCGAGTTGAAACGGGGAGGCGAACTGGTCACCGCCGTCGTCCGGCAAGAGGGTGCGCGACCGCTGCGTGTCTATATCCGGATCGGCCATGAGCGGGACGGTCCGGCAATTCGCGGCGAGTGTAGTTGTGAAGTCGGCGAGCAGTGTGTCCATGTGGTCGGCGCATTGATCCATGTCCTGGGCGAGAAAGGTAATGGTGCCGTTAACATCCCCACCGATAAGTCCGTTGCCGCCACCACAGATACGACCACAGGGAAACCCGATAGCCCTCAGTGCCTGCTCTACATCCTTTACCTCAACGAGGATCGACTCTCAGTTGAGAGTTGTGTGGCACGGCGCCTGCCCCAAGGTAACAATGAACGGCTCAGCCGCTTCAATCCGGCACTGGCCCGTAGTTCGACGCCGCCCAGATTCCTCGAAACAGTCGATCTGCAACTGTTACAGCGACTGGATGGATTACCGCTGGATCCTGCCTCACGGCTGCCCGGCCTGGAGGGTGCGGAATCCGCCTCCCTGTTCGAGCAGCTACTTGCCACTCAGCGCTGCTATTTCGAGTCTATCGAGGCCCCCAGCCCCCTGCGGCAAAGCAATTCGCACAGTGCCGATCTCCACTGGCAAGCTGACCCATTCGGGCGCCAGCGGCTGGTGTGGCGGACCTCGCTGCAGGCCGCATTGCTCCTACCGCTCTCCTCCCCCTGGTATCTCGACCGCGAAAAGGCCTGCTGCGCCCCCCTATCGAGCAACCTGCCCGATGAGCTTTTCTGGGAGCTACTGAGGCTCCCGCCGCTTGCACCGGATCAAGTAGAGGCCTGGTGGAAATCCTTTCAGGAGCGCCATCCCAGATCGGCGATCCCGGCACCGCAGGTATATGAACAACACATGCTGCCCCCGGCAGATCCCCTGCCCCGCCTGTGCCTGAGCGGTGCGGAAACAGCAAACAGCGAGCCTTTAAATAGCCAGTATCACGCCTCTCTCACCTTTGATTACGCGGGATTCCAGTTTGCCCCCACCGCACCGGACACCCGCCTTCACGAAGGCCGATTGATCCATATCGCGCGGAACAAGACGCGCGAACAGACAGCCATCGCTCAACTGCTCGACCTGGGACTCGAGGCACTAGGCGCCGATGAGGTGGAAGGGACCGGTTTCGTACCGGTACCCGCCTTCCCGCAGACCATCGAACAGGCATGGATCGATTTCCAACTGCAAGCCCTCCCCCATTTGCGTCAACAGGGTTGGCACATTGAATTCGACCGCTTCCCCCACCGATTGGTGGAATCGAGTCCTTGGACCTGTCGTATCGACCCACTGGAACGAACAGACTGGTTCGCCCTCTCCCTCGACGTGGAAGTGGAGGGTCGACGCGTCGAACTGCTGCCGATGATGCTGGAACTGCTCGAATCGCTGCCCCCGCAACGCCAGGAGATGGAGCGAATCATCGGTCGCGATCTTCTGCTGCCGCTGAAGGATATCGATGGCAACCCCTGCCTGCTGCGACTCAGTGGCGAGCGAGCCCTGTATCTGCTCGAACTACTGCTGGAGATCTGCGGCGGCACGCGCCAGGCAGCAAACCGACCGATCGAAATCAATCGTGCCCAGCTGGCGCGGCTCGCGTTACTCGATGCGGACTCGTCTGCCACTCAGCCCCCCTTCCACTGGAGCGACGAAGAGGGCCGTCAACTGGCGGATCGCCTGAGGAGCCTAGAGCGAATCCCCGCCTGCGCACCGCCCTCCTCCCTACAGGCGAGCCTGCGGCCCTACCAGCAACAGGGATTGGAGTGGCTACAGTTCCTGCGTGAATTCCGCCTAGCCGGCATACTCGCCGACGATATGGGTCTGGGCAAAACCCTGCAGACGCTGGCCCACCTGCTGCTGGAAAAAGAGGCCGGACGCTCCGACCTGCCCAGCCTGGTCGTGGTGCCCACCAGCTTGACCTTCAACTGGCTGCACGAAGCCCGCCGTTTCGCCCCCGAGCTCAAGGTATTGCTCCTGCATGGCGCGCAGCGCAAAAAACGCTTCAGACAGTTGCACAACTACGACTTGGTCATCACCACCTACCCCCTGCTGACGCGTGATCGAGAGGTGCTGGAGGCGCAGACCTACCATCTGCTGATCCTGGACGAAGCGCAGACCATCAAGAATCCCAAGTCTCAGGCAAGTCGCCTCATCAGAGGTTTCAAGGCCCGCCACCGCCTCTGCCTCACCGGAACCCCGCTGGAGAACCACCTGGGTGAACTCTGGTCACTCTTCGACTTTCTCATGCCGGGTCTGCTGGGGTATGAAAAGGATTTCCGCCGCGACTTCCGCACCCCTATCGAGAGCCGCAACGACGAGGCTGCCGCCGTCAGGCTCAACCGCCGTCTGCGCCCCTTTCTCCTGCGCCGCACCAAGCAGCAGGTCGCTAAAGAGCTGCCGGAGAAGAGCGAGATCATCCAATCGGTTGTGCTGGAGGGTGCACAGCGGGAACTCTACGAGACAGTACGTCTGAGCATGCACCGCCGGGTACGCGAGGAGATCGAGCGCCAGGGCCTGGCCCGCAGCCAAATCGTAGTGCTTGACGCCCTGATGAAACTGCGCCAGGTCTGTTGCGACCCGCGTCTGCTGAAAAGCCTGAACCTGGACCCACCCCCTGAGTCGGCCAAACTCTCGCACCTGATGTCGTTGCTGGAGGAGATGGTTGAAGAGGGACGGCGCATTCTGCTCTTCTCCCAGTTCACGACCATGCTGGAACTGATCGAGGCACAGGTGAAGCAAGCCGGCATCGACTATCTCAAACTCACCGGCCAGACCCGCGACCGGGAAGGCGCGGTGAAGCGGTTCCAGCAAGGTGAGGTGCCGCTCTTTCTCATTAGCCTGAAGGCCGGCGGCGTCGGCCTTAATCTCACCGCCGCAGATACCGTCATCCACTATGATCCCTGGTGGAACCCGGCGGTGGAGCGGCAGGCCACCGACCGCTCCCACCGCATCGGCCAACGACAGAAGGTCTTCGTCTACAAACTGATCTGCGAAGGGACGCTGGAAGAGAAGATCATCGCCATGCAACAGCGCAAGCAGCGCCTGGCCGACGGACTCTATCAGACAGATGGCAGGCAGGAACTCCAGTGGAACGAAGAGGATATCGAGGCCCTGTTCGGCCCCCTGCAAGAAGAGGATACTACAGGCTCATGAAACGCCGAATCGAAGAACAGATCGACCAGTTAATTCTTGAAAAGGGGGAATACCACCCCCTTGAACTACTCCTGCAAGAGGAACGCCTGAGCTACGAAGACTACGAAGCCTGGCGAATCGGCGAGATCCGCGATCTCGCCGACATGCTGTTCGGTAATCCGGAACAGATCCTGAAAAGCCTGGAACAGGCCGCCGACTATCTGCAGCGCCGCGGCTGGGAAAGCGAGCGTCTTATCTACAGAGAGAGAGGCAGACCTGACGCACACCCCCTGCGCTTCAGCCAGGACAGCCGATTCGACGACAGCTTTCACCGGGCCTATCACAAACCCCGCGAGCAGCCCCAACTCGACCTTTTCAGCGACACCGCGACCACCTATCTTGTCAACGGCATTACCCAGGCCCTGAAGACACTGAACGCAAACGATGCCCGCCAGTCGCTCCAGCAGCTCTGCGAATCGGCCCCCGATCACAGCCAGTTGGGCGAACTGGAGCGGCTGGTCGAAGCCCTGGAGAGCCTAGATAGCCCCCTGTGCGCCGTGGAAGCGGAACTACAGCGCCTGCAGACAGAGACCGTTCCGCTGGCCGAGCGCCACCTTAACAAGGCTTCCAGCTTTCTGCTCTCTCCACTCTGGCGGCGTCTCAGCGGCGCCTTGCAGAATCGAGGCTTCGACCCATCCCGGCCGGATCTCCACAGCAGTTATACGGCGATACAGGCGCGAAATTGGACGATGGTACGCCAAGCCGTAGAGAGTGAGGCCGATTGGCGGCGTCAGCCCGTACTGCTTGAGCGCCACGCCATGGCGTCCACCTACCTGGCCGACCAGACCGCGGTGCTGCAGAGCTGGTGTCTGATCTGCTGGCAATTCCCGGAACTGGACGACAGACTAGAACGTTGTGGCGACCACACCCTGCAGCGTGGTTGGCAGACGTTTCTGGATCTGGAACCGGAACTGCCGACCGAGGACTTTCCGGCCTGGCTGATGTTAAAGCACCCGGGCCTGGCGCTGATCGCCCCCAAGGGCGACAGTGACATCCCCTGCCCCGACAGCTATCGCACACTCTATCATCTGGTGCACGACAGAGAGCATCTGGCGGATGATCAGGTCATGAACCTACGCGCCAAGCTGAAGCAACAGGCCCCCCTGCTCTTTCGCCACTTTCTCAATTCTGTATAAGAAGATCCTGAACCCGAATGTTTCACCTGGTCGCCTAGTGTGGTGTCTCATATTGTTTGACGATTATAGAAGCCCGCTCAGACCAGGAGTCAAGGCGCAAAGTGTAAACGACCTACGCAGAGCGCGCCCTCGCAGCGTCCTCGCCGTGTGTGCGCTCGCCAAGCGATATGGGCTGCGGTATTTGCACAATTGAGTGATCTGAAAAAGATCGATGAATTGATTTATTTCACAAGGCCTTTTTTCTGTAACTCCAGTCTTTCCGGGTCGTAACTCTTTTTAAGTTTTAAAAACCCTAAAGCCGCAAGCAAACCCATAACAATAAAAAGCACATATGCAGAATCGTATGATCCAAAAGTAACATACACATACGCCATGAAATAAAAAGAAATATTCCTGAATGTCAAGTGAACAACACCAAGATAACGATTCGCATTGATAAACTCTTTTCTTCCATAAACATAGGCTACAATTGATGGATGAAGATTCGCTGTTCCTGCAATGATAAAGGCCACGAATACCATTGACGCATAGACATAAATCATTCTATCTGAATTTGCCAACAGAAGAAAAACTGCCAAAATGCTATAGAAAAGAGAAAAAATACCGCATGTTCTTGGCGTTCCGATCTTATCATCCAACCAACCCCAAAAATAACTCAGTGGAATTGAAACGATGGCAGCAACAGTTAATCCGTTAAGTATGGTTTCCATTGGAAGACCGACATCTAAGAACCTTGTCACAAAATTTGACATAATCGCCGTAATCATAAAATACAAAAAACCGAAGGCAAACATCACAATAAACAATACCGGCTATAAATATCTGCGTAATAATCATCGACAAAGAGTAGCTTAGTACCGTCGATGCATTAGCCATCCAAATATGACAAAGTCCGAGTATAAAAAAGCTACTAACGAGTATTTTTTTTATGCCGACTTTTAGCATAAAAGTTGAAATTACAAAGGCTGAAATGATCGAGAGAAGACCACCTATTGTAACCGGAGCCATTACAGTATCCCTTGTCCAACCATAATCTGCTTCGAGCGTAGGCTGAAGTACGTTTGCCGTATCAGTCCCAAGTGTCGCGTAAAAATACAAAGTGAAGAACGTGACGAACAAAGTGAAAATTCCGTATTTTA
>JASFJY010000180.1:0-6500 GCA_050119415.1 Chromatiales bacterium
CGGAAGGTTTGGTGGTGAAAAAGGGCTCCACCACACGATCCAATATTTCCTGAGCCATACCGGCGCCATTGTCGATCACAGTGATCTTCACCGTGTCGGCATCGAAGCGGGCGGTGTTGAAGCTGATACGGCCTTTTCCGGTCATGGCGTCACGCGCATTGATGGCCAGGTTCATCAGGGCGTTTTCCAGCTGCCCGGGGTCCACCTGCAGCGGCGGCAGGTCAGGCGCCAGCTCGGTGTGAAGCTCGACGCCGTCACCCAGGCTGTATTCCAGCAGGTCGGTCATGCCCGCCACTAGGGCATTCAGATCCACCTCCTCCGGCGCCAGGTGTTGGCGACGGGAAAAGGCCAGCAGGCGTTCCACCTGGCGCGTCGCACGATCCACCGCTCCCATGGCCCGGCGCCATCGCTCGTATGCTTCCTCCCTTTCCCGTGCCGCGGGCTCCAAGGCGCTGAGGTTGCCCAGGATGGCACCCAGGATGTTGTTGAAGTCATGGGCAATACCGCCGGTCAACTGGCCTACCGCCTCCATCTTCTGGGCCTGGCGCAACTGGCCCTCCATGGCATGCCGTTCGGTGATGTCCATGTGCAGGGTAACGAAGCCACCGCCGGGAATGGGATTGCTTCGCAGCTCCACCCGGTGTCCGTCGGTGCAGCGTACATGGAACTCCCGGCTCAGGTGATCTCGCCCGCCGGCAAGGTCGGACATCGGCACTTCCTCACCCAGCGGCGTAAAGGTCCGGGCGCCGGTGCCTGCTACCAGCGCCAATAGGTGCTCCAGCGAAACCCCGGGACCCACATCGTCCGCTGCCAGGCCATATAACTGCAGATAACGTGGATTCCAGGCGACCAATCTGCCCCGCCCGTCGAACACGGTAAAACCGTCGCTCATGTTCTCGAAAGTGGCCAGCAACAGGCGGGATTTCTCCGCCAGTTCCCTGTCCAGGGTCTCCATGCGGAAGGCCTGTTCCTTGAACACGTTGAAAACCCGTGCCAGGTCGCCTATCTCGTCGTGCCGCTCCATGGCCGGCACCTGGGCTCCGCGCTCCCCGGCTGCCAGTCGTTGCATTGCGTGAGTAACGGCACCCAGACTGAGACTGATGTCGCGTACTACGAAACGATAGGCAACCAGGGCGGCCAAAAGGATCACGGTGATGCTGACGGACGCCAGCAACAGAGTGTTTTGCAGGATGCTGTTGCCCATGGCCGCCGTGGCGTTCATAACACTATGGCTGGCAGAGACCACCAGGTCATCCACCTTCGTCTTGAGGGTGGTACCGATGCGGCGGCTGTCCGCCACCAATTGTTCGCTCCCGGCGGCCGCGGTGAGCTGGGCTGAACGCAGGGCAAATACCCCGCCTTCGGCCAACTCGGCATCCAGTGTACCCGCGGCTTGCTCCATCTCCCGGCGCAATCCAGCCGGGAAAACGGACATCAGTTCCCGCAGCTGCTCCAAGGCCCGATGAAAGGCGCCGCGCGCCATCTCCAGGGCACCGTGCGCCGGCGCCTCGGCGGCGACCAACAGTTCCGCGAAGGCCGCATCCACCAGGTATTCAGCTTCCAGCAGAGGGCCTTGGGCCAAGGCGGCATGGCGGAACACGTCGGAATCAGCAGCCATCTCATTCTTCAGTACGTCCGCCATCGCCAGGATGGAGGGGCCGAGGATCTGCCGTACCTGGTCACGCAGAAAAAACAGCCGGCCGCGCCTGGCCTCCAGTTCCCTGTCCAGGGCGGCTTGCCGCTCCAGCAGCTTGCCCAAGGCACGCAGTTTCTTCGCCAGCACTGGGACCAGTCGAACAATGTCGTCAACGCTGCTGCCATGGCCCGAGTTTAGGACTTGCAAACGTTCTGTTTCCTCGGCCAGGAACCGCAGGTCGTGGTCGATGAGCGCCGTCTGACGCCGGCGTGCCTCGGCGTTCCCGGCTGCCACCAGGGCCGGCGTGCGGTCCTGCAGCCGCTCACCTACCCGAGCCAATATCAGGGCCACTTCTGAAGCCGGCAGCTCCCGCTGTCGCACCGTGTCCAAGTCGGAGCGGGCCTGCATCAACGCCATCAGGGCCACCGCGCTGGCCACCGCCATGGCCAGGGCAGCCAGACCAATGATCAACAGCAGTCGTACCCGTATCCCGCCCACGGCCCTCATGGTCCGTCCGTCTCCAGTCCCATGGCGTCACGGTAGTGGTGGCGCTGAACGGAGCGGCCCAGCCGGTCCGTGAGGGCATCCCAGGCCCGGGCGGCTGCATGCAGACCCTGTTCCGGGCTCGTATCTCCCGCCATGACCCGGTCAAGCTGCGCCTCTAGTGCGGCCATGTAGGCCCGATATCCCGGCAGGCGCAGATCCGGCACGACTTCGTTCGCCGTCAGGCTGTTACGCAGAACCTTCAGATAGTCGTCCGCCTGGCGCTCTCCCAGCAGGCTGCGCCAGGGGGTCGGGTCAGCCAACTGGGAGCTGCGGTAGGGATTGATCCCGGAAGTGCCGTCCAGCATGTCTTGAGCACTGTGGGAGGGACTGGCGTACCAGGCCAGGTAGTCCCAGGCCAGCGCCGCGTTAGGGCTGTCCGCCGGCACCACGCCGACCCAGCCGCCGAAAGCTAGGAAAGTGACCGAACGCGCAACGGGCAGTTCATCCCATTGCCGGGTAGTGTGATTCCATACCTGGCGGCTGCCGGGAAGGGCGAAGAAACCCACCTTCCCCGATACCCGGGAGCGCTGCGGGTCGCTGGCGAGCACACCGGTGTCCGCCCAGTCGATGTCCATGGCCGCCTCGCCTTGGGCAAAGCGGGTGCGCACCGCCTCGCTGTCCAAGCGGGCGGCGTCCGGGGGGGCATAGCGGCGCATTTCCAGATACTCGGTCAAGGCCCTTACCCAACCCGGGTTATCGATGGCCGGTCGCATGCTGTCCGGATCGAAGAACATTGCGCCCGGGTGATTCGGGTGGCTGGTGTAAGCGGCGGCGTGACTAAACAGGTATTCGAGACGCTGACCGTCCCGGGCAAAGGCCTCTAGGGTGCCTGAGACGTGCCCCCCGTTCTCAGCGGCAGGGTTGCTGAAGAAAGCAGCGATATCGCGGTATTCGCTCCAGGTACGCGGGGGCGCCAAGGGCCGGCTATAGGTCTTCTCGAATTCCGCTTGGGCTTGCGGTTGCTCGAACAAGTCGCGCCTGTATGCCCCCAAATGCAGGTCTCCGTCCAGGGTCAGGGCCAGCCAGCGCCCCTGCCAACGCATCAGGGCATGGCGATAGACCGATACTATGTCCGCCACGTCCCGGCTGTCGGCCAGCTTAGGCGGCAGCGGGTCCAGATAGGGGGCAAAGTCCGGGACCCAGGCCGCGGGGATCAGCAGCACGTCGAAGTCCAGGTGGCCGGTGACCAGACCGACCATGATCTGTTCATAGAGCTCTGCATACGGAACCTGGGTAACTGTGACATGGGTCCCGGTTCGTGCTTCGAAGCTGCGGCCGTGGCGGATGGCCGGCCCGCCGATGGCGCTAGTATCTCGGGTCAGGACGTGCAATCCGCTTTCGGCGCCGGCGTCAGCGAAGAACACTGTCAAGGCCAATATGACAAATACTACAAAAATTGGCCGTCGCTGTTTCATCTTGCACTAACTCAGACAGGTTTCATTACACCAAAGGCGCGGGAGCGGCCGTCGCTAAGGCACCTTTCCGGCCAGTCTAACCAGAATCGCCGGTAGGGTCACCACCGGCCGCTGCCAACTGATTGAGGAAAGGTCAATGAAGCTACAAGCGAAACTGTAAAACTCCCTGATGATTTCGGCACTTTGCCTGTCTGCCGGGTCATTGCAGACAGCGGAAATCGGCGCCTGTTTAATCACCAAAACGGTGGAAACGCTCTCTGGCGGTCAGCGGCAAGGCGTTGCGGTTGCACGCGCCGCTGCATTCGGCTCGAAGGTGGTCATCATGGATGAACCGACGGCCGCGCTGGGCGTCAAGGAGAGCCGCCGTGTTTTAAAGCTTATTCAGGACGTCAAATCACGCGGACTGCCTATCGTGCTCATTTCCCACAACATGCCCCATGTGTTCAAAGTGGCCGGCCGGAGCCATGAATACTTCGCCGAAGAGGTCATGCAGGCAGACTCCCGGTTTGATACCTGCCTATCCGATAAGCGTATAGCCTAATGTGCAGCGTAGGATTACCACACTAGGTGATCGGATAAGTTTACACAATCTTAATGCGATCTGAAGGAATTGTGTTCCTGGCAGAGGCGATCCCTTTGCATCCGGGCTAGCTAACTGAAATAGGTATTACATTCCTTATCCAGACATGGAATTGTGTGGTTTATTTTAACTTAATGAACCTGCAGGCATTTTTACAACTCTGTCTTGGCTTGTAGAGGGATGCCTTGGGCTCGAGAAAGAGGATTTGCTCGGCTGATAAACAAACTGCTTTCAGGATAATTGAGCTTTTAGCAGTAATTTCATGGGTTGTGGCCAAATTACTCATGAGACAGAGGTGTCGGTAAATTTCACACACCCCCTGCGAGAGTGGCGGAAGTAATGGTTTATAAGTTTTTGTTGATTATGATTTTTATTTGAATGGCATCAGAGTTGCATATGATCATATTTATTGTTATGCAATACATGTAAAAAGCATATATCGCGAACAACCTAAAGTAGTGAAAAAAACAGGTTTTGTAACCCACTATAAAAATCAACAGATCTTTCTCATGTAAAGATTTGGTGGAGAATTGATATGAAGAAACTATTGCTTAGTGCAATGTTTGCTCTAGGGATGGGTGCGAGCACCATGACTCAAGCCGTGATCATAACCTCTGGCCCAAATGCAGGCACTGATGCTGGGGCCGTGGACACGTTGCTTGAAGTCCGCGATAAAAACGATCTTGACACTCCGGGGCTTACTCAATCCGCATTCGAGCTAGATTTCATCAACGATTATGCTGATCCGGATTACACCTTTAAAGTCGATGATTACAAGCTCGAAGACGTTGCCTATCACAGCACCGATGAAGCTGGCGTGTATGCTATTGGACCCGCTGCGCTGGGAGATTTCTTTATCTTAAAGAATTCTACTTACTATGCATTGTTTGTTAACTTAACTGAATTAAACTGGGGTGTTTTCGATACCGCAGGCCTTCCTGAAGGCATGAATCTTCCTTCGGAAGGCTACCAGATCAGTCATGTTGTAATGACACCAACCGTTAGCGTACCC
This sequence comes from Chromatiales bacterium, assembly GCA_050119415.1. GTDB lineage: Bacteria > Pseudomonadota > Gammaproteobacteria > Chromatiales > Chromatiaceae > Thiodiazotropha. The sequence goes on from JASFJY010000180.1 coordinate 5,190, forward strand.
GAACCCTCCGCTATCCTTCTCATTGCAGCGGGGCTGGCCGGCCTCGGTTTTGTCAGCTCAAAAAAGAAATAAGTTTAAACAATAGCAATAACAGCTCACAGGCTATAACAACAAGCCCCGCAATGTGGGGCTTGTTTTATCAATCGAGTTCTATTCCGTCAATCTCGATCACCCGCTCTAGCGAAGCCTCGATAATAGATCGCGCATGTGCTGTAGCCGCGTGAAGCATGGCATGCAGAGCGGCATCATCGATATTCAGAATCTCGCATTGCTGACTGTAGTGCTCAAAGGCGCTCAGACTGTTAATGATATCTACCAAATGGTGCGGGCATTCGCAGCGAATACTGACTGATGCCAAGGCCACTTTGGTCAATTGCTCATCGCTAAACCGTCTGGCGGGTATCTCACCACTAAACTCTACGCTCTCGAGTGAACTTGCGATTGGTGCTTTCGCAAGATCATGTCGGAAATGACATAAACGCTTGACCTCTGAAATCTCCACTGGCAGGCGCAACGGAAAAACCTGATCAGACTCGAGTCGAGACAATGTGGAGCTGGAGGCGAAGCTGTATACGACCAATGCCCTCGAGGCTCCGGAGCGTTGCAATAGCAAGCCTATCTCCTTGATGTGCTCAGGTAGTAGGCTTGAATACTCCAGAACGATTAGATCGACCTGCAGTCGGGAGACTTCTTCCAGAAACTGCGCCTTATCACGGTAGTGCCCTGATAAGATTAATGTTTCATCGTCTTTCAACTCAACTGCCAGTTTACTGGCCTGGATATCACCCAACAGTGCCAGATGGCAGACGTCTTCATGGCCAGCAGCGGCTGACGGGGCCTTGACCTGCCTGACCCTTTCACTTAACTGCTCCAACGTCAGGTTGGCGACACTGCTGATAGCATCGCCCTCGTCCACCAGAAGCTTCATTAGCTTAAGTCGGCTGATATCGCTTTGTCGGTACAGCCGTCTGCCCGACTCCGTCCTGATGGGCTCGACCGCCCCATAACGACGCTCCCAGACTCTCAGCTTGTCCTGTGACACACCGGTGTGTCGAGAAGCGGCACCGGTTGTGTATGTCTGGTTATTGTGGTTTTTTGAATCAATGTCCATTATTTGTCCACTTATTGACCACTTAAAAAGTAATGCATTTCAAATATTCATGGAAAACACCCTTGATATCGGAAAATTATAGGTTACTTTATTAATATGTCCAGTACATATCATGGACAATGCGACGACCAACCGCCACAAACAGATCCACCACCAGAACCGGATCCGAGGAGATTGAAATGACAACCAAATCTACCGCT